>JANQLQ010000055.1 GCA_028280565.1 Fulvivirga sp. | reverse complement strand
TCGAATGGACCCTGTTCTCGTTCCACGAGTGGGGGATCGCTTCACGCAGCGCTAAGGCCAGCCCGCTGGGTTCGCGATGACGATAAAACAAAAGTAGGTTATAGGTAGGCTAGCGATGCCAGTACAGGGGGCTACGAAGCGATCCCCAAAGACGAGGGGACTGCCGCACCTTTTCCAGTGCAATACTCTTAAAAAGGCTCGCAGTGACGATAGACAAGCAGTTTTTGCAAATGCCTATCCCGAATTGACGTTTGTAATGAAGTATGAAATTAGTGGCGTATGGAGGGGAGACATCCGGCAACAGCGCGGCACATTTGGGGCCCGTGGGTGAGCGGCCTGTAGGGGCTGGGTAGTGCGTTTTGCGCGGAAAATGGGCTTGGTTGCTGGCGCCCTTTTCTTTTGTTTCGTTTTCTTTCCCCGAAGGGATGCCTATGGCATGGGCGTGCAAAAGAAAATGAAAACTGGACTTAGCACCACAAAATCACGCGTATACTGCGCATTGCGAGGTTCCCATTACCCGAAACATCTTAAAAATATAACTTAACTTACCAAAAGTAAGCGTCTTATTATCAAAACTAATTCTCAAGGAAACCCTATTTTTTCGGTCCTGCACTCAAAGTCGACAGTCAGCAATAAACAATCGGCAACCCGCTACTTTGCCTACTGCCCGTTGCCTATTGCCGACTCGTCGAGAACTTACCAATACCTCAAATAATTCATCACCTAACCCTACACGTCATTTTAGACTTGACTGGACACCAGCACCGAATCCCTCACCGGACTATATGCCGCGACAAGTCAGAAACCTTTTCACAACACAATTGCTCCAGGACCTGCTTTAACTGTATTTTTAAGATCGACATCGTGTGATCTCCCCCGTTTTTACCCAATGCTGCCACACCATACATAAAGGATCTGCCCATAAAAGTAAATTCCGCACCACTTGCCAGCGCTCGCGCCACATCCGGGCCGGTTCTCAAGCCACTGTCCATCATAATCTTCAGCTTACCCGCGTATTTCTCTTGAATCCCGGCTAATGCTTTGATAGCAGACTGCCCTGCATCCAGCTGGCGCCCGCCATGATTGGACACAATAATGCCATCCATCCCTAGTTGCCTTGCTTTTTCTGCATCCTCCTCGCTGGCTACCCCTTTCAACACCAATTTGCCCTTCCAGCGGTCACGGATGGGCTTAATGCGTTCCTCGTTCAGCTTACCGGAAAAGGTCTTGTTCATAAAAAGCCCAAGGTGTCGCAGGCTTAGGCCTTTTGGCAGGTAGGGAGTAAGCGTTTTGAATTGGGGCGTTCCTGCCAGCAGCGTGCTCACTGCCCAAGTAGGGCAGCCCATTATTTGGGCCAGGTTGCTAAGGGTCATTTTCGGTGGGATGGCAAGCCCGTTCTTTATCTCCTTGGCCCGGTATCCAAAGGTAGGTACGTCACACAAAAGCACTAAAACCGGCATCCCCGCTTGGGCGGCTCGATCGATTATATCATTCCGTAGCTTTTCTTCTTTGGGATAATACAATTGGAACCAGGCTGCACCTTCGGTAAGTTCTGCAACTTTCTCTATGCTGGCGGTGGCTACGGTGCTAAGGATGAAGGGAATATTATGCTCAAAAGCAGCCTTAGCTAATATTTCTGAAGCGCCAGGCCACATCAGTCCCTGCAATCCTACCGGGGCTATACCGAATGGCGCGTCGTAGACATGCCCGAAAAGTTCTGTTTTAAGAGAAGGTTCTTCGTGATCCTCGAGGTAACAAGGCTTGAGTTCGATCTCTCGTATCTCGCTGGTATTCTTGGCCAGGTTGATCTCTTCATTGCATCCTCCATCTAAATATTCAAATGCAAAACGGGGGATCCTTTTCCTGGCCCGTTCTCTCAACCCATCGATCGATGGGTACTGGTGATTGTATTTGAGCTCCATTTTTTACAGTAATAGTATGTCATAAGGGCTAGTAAATATACCGCTTAGTATTGAAAAATATGCCGGTCTAACCCATAGGTAAGTCTACGCATCGAGTCATCCAATACCATCCGGTAGTATGACGGATTTAGGTAAAACCACGGGTGGTTTTTCCAGTTACAAGCAATTACAACAACAAAACCATTATCATTTGGTCCTAATACACCTTGTTTTTTTATCATAGGTCCCAATGTACTAAGGGATCGGCACCTTCTATTTTCAAGCATTCTTTAAATTTACCTTCTAAATCTTTTGAAATGAAACTATTAAGGAAGCATAAAAATACCTGGACACAAGCTAAAACAAGTTGCCTGCTCTTTTGGATCAGTGCGCTCGTAATGTTTTCATGTACCCAGGAACCTGGCAAATTGGAACCAAAAGATACTTTCATAGCGGTTCAATTCGAGGACGTGAGCGATCATTCCGCGTGGACCCAAGGGAGTCGCTGGACGGGCAATACCTTAAAACTAGAAGCTCCCGGGGAGTATGATCCCGCTAATGTTATAAAGATCCCCTTAGAGATCCCTACCCCTGGCAAGTACAACTTCTGGTTGATGGCAGCATTGAGCAAGTATAACCAAGGCGAAGAGAATTTGCTGAGGGTAAAAACCAGCGACGATTCCATTTCCATGGTCTTACACACCCTTAGGGCGAATAATTGGCGGCATCCCGTAAAAGACTTCCCATTGAGCTTAGATTTTAAGAAAGCCGGCGCCTATGAGCTTACCCTCCATGCCAAGAATGTGCCCGGCACCAATGTCCACTTGGATAAAATGATCCTTACCAATGATGAAAATTTCATCCCGCAGGGGTATGCCCATACAGATTCTGCGGAGATCGTACTGCCACCGGCTTGGGCCTTTGGAGTGATCTACGGCGGATATACCAACCAGGCTGAAACTATAGAAACTGTACGCAGGCTCGTGGAAGAAAACTACCCTGCAGATGCCTACTGGATCGATTCATGGTTTTGGGACTATACAACAAAAGGCAAGCATCCCGGCAGCTACATTGATTTTGAAGGAGACCTCGACGCCTACCCGGATATGGAAGCCATGTGGAAATATATGGAAAACTATAAGATCAAATCCGGCATCTGGGTATGGGACGCGATACAGCGGTTTGAAAACGAAGAGGTGTTTGACACCTTCCATGAAAGTGGCTTTTTTAAAGATGAGCCCTTCTACAACCGCCGAGGATGGCACAATGGGGTAGATAGTACTTTAATGGGCAATATTGATTTTACTAACCCCGCCGCGGTAGAAAAATGGAAAGCGATGATGAAACCCTTTTTTGACAAAGGGGTGGACTTTTTGAAGCTGGACAGGAGCTCTGCTCTCCCCTACCTCGAGGCTTCTTTTGAGCTCACACAAGAGGCCGGCCAAGAGACCCAGGGCAGGGGATACATTATGTCGCATCTACACTCCACTGGCGAGCCAGCTTCAAAACGATACCCCGCCAAATGGACGGGCGACGCCAAAATTGCTTGGGATCAACCCGATTATCCTAACACCATTAATTATGCTATGGGTGCTTTCAAGGAAAATATCGCCATGGTTTCGGACCCGTTACTGGCTACTTATGATATTCCTTTCTTGGGCAACGATACCGGCGGATACAATTACTTCGGCAGTAAAGACCAAAGCGATGAGTTGTACATGCGCTGGGTGCAATTTTCAATGTTCAACCCCATTACTAACGTGTTCTCGACGCACCAAAACCCAACGGCCAATATGCCCTTTAGTTTTTCAGAGGAAGCACAGGAAAACTTTAAGTATTATGCAGGTCTAAAATCCCAACTGTTCCCTTACATCTACACTTATGCCCATGTCACGCGCAATACGGGAGAGAAGATGATCCGTGGGTTTGTAGAACATGGGTATCAATACTTGTTCGGCCACGAACTACTGGTAGCGCCCATATACGAACAAAGCGCTACTTCCAGGAAGGTTTACCTTCCCACAGGGAAATGGTACAACTACTACTCGAAAGAACTCCTCGATGGGGGCCAAACCTTGGAAGTCGACGCTCCTACGGACAGGATCCCTTTGTTTGCCCGGGCCGGGAGTATCATCCCTAAAAGGGAGGCTGCAAGGGCTATCGAGCTAGGATCAAATGACCAACTTGTTTTGGAAATATACCCTGGCAACTCAAAAGCAACCTTTAGACTACTGGAAGATGACGGCTCAAGTAATGATTACCTCCGGGGAGATAACATAGCCCAAACTCTTTTTGAATACACCGGCAACAATACATTGACCATCGGCGCCCTAGAAGGCCAATTCAAAGGGATGTCACCCACTAGGGATATAACGGCCCGGTTCATTCAAGTTGAGGCTCCGTCTTCCGTGTCTATGAACGGCAACGAACTTTCCTCGTCGGCTTGGAGCTACGACCAAGAGAATAAAATACTCACAGTATCCGCAGCCGGTTTAGATAAAAAACAAATGCACGAGATCACCTTAGTCCAATGATCAAAAACACCAAATACAGGAATTCTACTTTTACAAGTGTTGCGGGGGCTGCATTCTTGGCACTGGTGCTGGGCTCGTCTTTTAGCCTAAGAAAGCCCAAAGTCTTCGTGATCGGCGATAGTATTTCCATGCACTATGGGCCCTATCTTAAAAAGTCGCTGGAAGGTTTTTTTGAATACGACCGGAAACGGGACAAGGGACAAGCGCTGGAAGACTTGGACAAACCGGTAGGTGCTAACGGGGGAGATTCACAGAGGGTGCGGGACTATTTGGATAAACTCCTACAGGATCCCGGGTTCCATACGGACTACCTGCTGGTCAATTGTGGTTTGCACGACATAAAGACCAATCCCGGAACAGGTGATATACAAGTCTCCTTGCAAGCTTACGAGGAAAACCTCGATGCCATTGTCAAGCAAGCGAAAAAGCTCAGGGCACAGCTGGTCTGGATAACGACCACGCCGGTGGTAGATAGCATCCATAATCGAAGTATGAGTGGATTTCACAGATATGCAAAGAATTTGGGTGCTTATAACCAGGCCGCACTGGGTATTATGAATAGAAACAAAGTCCCGGTGATCGACCTACACACCTACACGGTAAAATTCGGCCCGGGAGTTTTCAAAGATCACGTTCATTTTGATCATAAGACACGTGAAAAGCAGGCTGATTTTATAGCCGGGGCCCTCGCTGAAATTCATCGACTAAGGGGTGACCAATGAAAGGCAAGCTAGTATTCGTATTGATCATGTTATCTTACTTTCAAGCGCACACCCAAGATAAGGTTCTGCCCCTTTGGCCCGGGGGAGTACCGGGCAAGATCCAACAAACGCAGCGGATACAAACGGAATGACAAGTAACAAGGGCAAGCGTTCCTTTCATCATCTGAATTTATGAAGAAAAAGCAGTTATGCCCTTAAGACTTGCTGCCAAATAGACAAAGCATCATCAGCCTGGCTAGGAATCCCAAGTCTATTTAGTCTCAGTAACTAGCCTTGGTAGTGGTCAAACTATACCGTTGCCGTCTTCCATTTCCCTCGCTTAAACATCCATAGCGTGAATAAGCCCACGGATGTCTCCGAAACAAACACCGCCCAGAACACCCCGGAATGACCCCAGTTGAGCTGCAAGACCAGCAAGTAGGCAAGGGGGATCTGGATCAGCCAAAAAAAGACCAAGTTGATATAAGTAGGCGTTTTGGTATCTCCCGACCCATTGAATGCTTGCACAGAAACCATCCACCAGCCATACACAAAATAGGAATAGGAAAGTATCTTCAACCATTCACCCCCGATCCGGATCACATTATCATTACCAGTGAATATGCCCACCAGGGATTGGTTAAAGAAAAAGTACGCAAAGGATACCACTATCAAAAAGATCATATTGTACACCCCGATCTTCCATACTGAAGATTCGGCCCGCCCGGGATTGCCCGCCCCTAAATTCTGTCCTACGAGCGTAGCGGCGGCGTTGGAAAGGCCCCAAGCTGGCATAAGTGTGAACATCATGATACGTATGGCGATTGTCGCACCTGCAACAGCCTCACTCCCTACATCGGCCAAGATCCGCATCAAAAAGATCCAGGAGGTCATGGCTACGATCATCTGGCCTACCCCTCCTAACGAAGTACGGATGATGTTCATGATGATCTTGGCATCAAACTGTACTTGCGAAAGTTTGGCTTGTATATGTTTACCTCCCTTACTCAACGTCCAGAGCTGGGTGGCCACACCAATACCCCGGCCAATGGTAGTAGCAATAGCCGCACCTTCTATACCAAAGGCCGGGATCGGACCCCAACCGAAAATGAGTATAGGGTCCAGGATAATGTTACACCCATTCGCAATCCAAAGCACTCGCATGGCAATGGCCGCATCACCGGCTCCCCTGAATATAGCATTGATGACGAACAATAATATGATGATCCCATTACCGCCAAGCATCCACTGGGTGTAGCGATACCCATGTTCCATACTCCATTGATCACCTCCCATCAAGGCCAGCAATTCTTTGGCGAAGAATATGCCGGCGATGGCAAATGGCAGGGAGACCAGGATAGCAAGTAAAATGGATTGGATGGCAGACCTCCCGGCCTCTTCCTTACTTTTTTCCCCTATCCTCCGGGCAATGATCGCCGTAACTGCCATAGAGAGGCCCATAGCTAACGAATACAACAAAAATAAATAAGTCTCCGTGAGCCCGACGGTAGCCACCGCCGATGCGCCTAGCTTACCGACAAAGTAGATGTCCACCACCGCAAAAGTAGACTCCATGACCAACTCTAGGATCATAGGTACCGCCAAGAGCAATATGGCCCTTTTCAGGTCGATTTTCGTGTAATCGGCATCCGTGCCACGAATGGCATCATTGAGTGCCTGCCAGGTAGAACGCTTGGGTTCAACGGCTTGCACAGTCATGGGATCGAGGTTTTCGTTTTCCATAGATCAAAATTGATAAATGAAGTGATCATTTATGAGGTGTAAAAACGACACTTTTGGAGGTTGGTTCCGTCAAGTGGTCTATTTTCTATTTGTATAGACCAAAATAAATAAACGATTGTGACAACCCTATGTCAGTAGGTTTCAATGGATAAGAAAATGTTTTACTTAAAATATTTTCTCTCAACTAGTCTTAGGTTAAGCGTAGCGGTCCTAAGACTTAATAATAGGGAGAGCGTCCGCTCGTAGATGGACTTGGAACGCATACTTCAAACTTTCCCTGGCGCAAGTCTGCGACTTGTGCTTTGAAGATGAAAACAAGAGTCTTCGACTCGGCAAAATGAAAAAGAAACCAAATCATAGGTGTAAATTATAAAACTGCTAGACCTAGCCAAACCTTACCCTAGTCGTAGGTTAAGCACGACGGTCCTATGACCCAAACCTGGCTTCAGTTTTTGACTGAAATCTACCAATACCAAGTAGTTTGCAGCCGCTTTCCGACCCAGAACAGAAATTTAATTTCAAGCAATCTTTGACCCTTGGAATAATCTAGCTAACTACTTTAAATCTATTCCAGGAGAAGGCAGGGTCATACATGGAACAATCTTTGTCGTCTTAAAAACAATATGAAAAGCTAAACACCTATTTTTTAGACTTTTTATAAAGTTTGGTCAATTTGTTTTCCCATTCAACCGACCAATCCAGCAAGACTGCTAAAGGATTTGCTGTACTAATTCCAAAGTCAGTGAGATCATACTCAACACGAGGTGGGACTTCAGGATATACCTTTCGTTTTACCATACCGTAGTTAATAAGCTTTTTAAGTGTCTCATTGAGCATTTTCGGTGATATGCCATTTATCTGTTTTTGTAATTCGTTGGTTCTTTTAGTGCCTTGCATCAACGCCATTAGAATAAGTAATGTCCACTTATTGGCAATTAAAGAAAGAGACTGATTGAGAATACAACTTTCATCTAAGCTGGACTTTAGTAACAGGCTGTGCTTAAGTTTCAAAAAATTTTCATCTTTTTCTCGTTCCAATCTTCTCATTTGATCAAATTATACTTTTAGGTTCTTACTATACTTTGTAGTACATACTTTCAAAAGTATAAAATTGCAATTACTATTGCAAAGCAAACATTTAAGTATTCTTTTATGAAAGTTCACTCAATTCTATTGACCACGATGTTGTTTTCATCTGCGGTATATGCTCAAAACAATAGGCAGGTTAACCCCCGAAAAGCCCCTGGCCAGGTTCCACAAAATCAAGGAGAAATGATATTCAATCAACTTTTAAATGCATTTAATCAAAGTGCCGACGAGGTTGTAGCGCTGTTTCATCATGAAGCAGTCATCGAGTTTCCTTATGCCCCTTCATTGGGTACCGCAAGCAAGTTAAATTTCAAGGAATATCACAACTACATGAAAGGAGCTCTTTCACATATGCCTGGTATTCATTTTGAAAATGCCAGGGTTTACCAGGTGAATAAAAATACCTATTGGGCGGAAGTTCACGGCGAAGCACATATCCCAAGCACAGGGAAATTATACCAGCAAGATTACGTGATCCACTTCACCTTAAAAGAAGATAAGATCAATTTTTATAAGGAATACTGGGATCCAGTAGCTGGAATAAAAGCTTTCGGAAATCAAAAAGCGATGGAAGAGATCTTTAACACAAAAAACAAATAACGTCTAAATAATAACAAACATGAAAATAGCAATTGCTGCTGCAGGCGGTAACGTCGGCAGCCGTATTTCACAAAACCTGTCAAAATCAGGGGTTAAAATAGTCTTATTAGGTAACAATGCTTCATCACTGGAAAAGTTGAAGATAAAAAATGCACAAATTTCAATAACCGATATCAGCAATAAACAACAGGTCTTAACAGCTACACAAGGAGTAGATGCACTTTTTTGGTTAGTGCCGCCTGTTATGAGTGTAACAAGTCTTAAACAATGGTACCAAAAGGTCACGGAATCAGGGGTTTTGGCCGTAAAAGAAAATAAAATCAAAAAGGTGGTCCTGTTATCTTCGTTAGGGGCAGGTGCAAAAGACGATTTGGGAACAATCGCTTTTGCAGGTGATATGGAAAAGGAGTTTGATCAATTGGATGCTGATGTCCTGGCGTTACGTCCGGGATATTTTTTGGAAAATTTTTTATTGCAGGCCCAAAGTATTTTTGACAATGGAACGTTTACATTTACCTATGACCCCGAGCACGATATCCCCTTTGTGAGTACGGATGATATTGGGGATGTTGCTACTAAATATCTTTTAGATCGCCGTTGGAGTGGGCATTGGAAGCTTAATGTGATGGGCCCTGAAAATATCACTTTAACTGAAGCTGCTCAACGGATCAGCACTGTTCTTGGAAAAAAAATTGTATATCGCCAGTCTAGCCTTGAAGAAGCCAGGAAGCAATTTATTGAATTAGGAACAGCAGGCACGGTCCAAAATGAATTGATTGATTTATATGTTGCGCTGGGAGACCCTGGAGGAGCATATGCTACACCACGTACACCTGAAGCATATACTCCTACTTCCATAGAAAGTGTTATTGAAAGAAAATTGCTTTTGTTGAACAACGATAAGACTTAAAACCTGGATTATGCAATACCGCAGATGAATCATTGTTAGATGATATCGCCTTCAAACATGGTTTTTCTATAAGAAAGCGAAAGTTGACTCCCCGGAATTTTTGGAAACCATGCCGTTAAGAACAAGCCCTAGCGCAAGTCTGCGACTTGTGCTGTGAAGATGAAAACGAGAGTCTTCGACTCGGCAAAATGAAAAAGAAACCAAATCATGCACGTAAAGTATAAAACTACGAGACCTAGCTAAACCTTACCTTAATCGTAGGTTAAGCGCAGCATGTGAGATATGGCCCTGTCAATACGTAAATTTTCCGTGTATATTTACCAGCTTGATCACGGTTAATTATCTAAACTACGCACTTGGTTTTACCCCTTTTTCTAGCCGTTTATTCTTGAAATATTCAACGATTTCAGTCTTAGTCATTTTACTAAGCTTTTTGCTTAGTTCATTTCGTTGAATTCTCATAAACTCAACAGCATCAAACTCTTTTCTCATTTTAGTCTCCATACGTCAAAAGTTCTCTTGGGGAACGAATTTCCAATTGCTTGTAGCCATTTTTTATATTAATAGAGTTATACCCTCTAATTCTTTCAATGTTAACAATGTGCTTAAAGTTCCAACTAGTAAGTAAATCAGCTCGGTTTGTAGTTGCAAGCGCTATATGTAAACAATCCGCATAACTTGTCTCTCCAACCACTTTTTCTGCAATATACCCTGATGCCAACTCAACTGCTTCATTTGTTTCTTCTATAAACTCAGTAAATTCTTGCTTCAAACTCATGACAAGTTGTTTAACACGACTAGGTGCATTTTCCAGTTCCTCTTGTGTCAGGGTTGAGAAAAGTATAACGAATTCTCCATTATTAATCCTATTGAACAAGGGTTTTGTGAATTCTTCAAATTCTTTGTCAAAAAACCCTCCGAACACCGAGGTATCAACATAAATTCGTAATTTTTTCATGACGTTGAATTTACAAATTTCTAATCGTTTATGGGGCAATACAAAGAGTTACCTGGGTATCCTCTTGCATGAAGTGGTCTGCTTGTTCTAGTCTAAAGAAGGCCGGTAGATGCAAAAAAATACCGTTAAGCGCTTTTTAAAACAATAGTTTCTCAAGATGGAAGAATCCACTCTCCCTGGCGTAAGTCTGCGACTTGTACTTTAAAGATGAAAACGAGAGTCTTCGACTCGGCTAAATGAAAAAGAAACCAAATCACGCACGTAAAGTATAAAACTACGAGACCTAGCTAAACCTTACCTTAATTCCACTTTGCCACATTTAATTATTTGATAGACAGGAATTTAAAGATAAGGGAGCCCATTTAAAAACGAAAAAAACCTTCTTTATCGTCATTCCTGCCGGCCTTGCAGGGTGAGCGATGCGCGAGAGCAGGAATCTACTGTGTCGTTGAACGTGAACCTTTTTTTGAATGTACTGG
>JANQLQ010000016.1 GCA_028280565.1 Fulvivirga sp. | reverse complement strand
AATCCGGGGTATCTTTTGCGGAATCTCTGCGTTACAAAAAGCCTTACGTAGCTATGGCTATGTGCGTTTTTTGCGCCTTGACCTTCCACAAAACCTACGTCCGCCTTACCCATCATTTGGGGCTTGACACGACACTAGGATCATGAGTTATACGATAATCTTTTTAGAAAAAGACGATTTACAAACACTTCCAGGCGCTAAACTGGTCCGTGTTTTCTACGCGGACCCCATTGAGTCCTCGAGGGCACCCACGCCAGCATTTGTAATGAGAGTATCCAACAAACCCTGTGATCAACACAAAAAGCCCCTCTTTGCAAAACCGGTACCCATGCATTAGCTATTTCCTCTCCCTCGATCGTTATTTCTGCCTGCTTAATGAGAAGGTGCGGGGGAGCAGGAATCTGCGAAGTCGTGAAACGAAAACCTTGTACATGTACAAAAAGAACGGTTCGAAATAAACGACCCAGCAGATCCCGGCTCTTTCACAGGCCCACGCTCCTGCCTCCGGCCGGAATGACGATCCTTTTTTAATTTTTACCTAACCAGGAAAGAATTGTCATGTTATTGACGAAATAAGAGGAAAGGTGACCTAGGTCACCCTAACTTCAAGTGTTTTTGCCAAAATGTTCTTGTTAGCAATGACGATAAACGTCAAAAGTAGCTCATAGCGAGTGGTGCCATTTTCAAAACGCATTCAACCATAAGAGATGGTTAAATTGTTACGCGGGTTGGGTTGGCCCATTAACTTTAGTTACCAATAAATCTAACATCTCCTCTTTCTTTTGTTTGTCCTGCTGGGCTTCATCCACCAATCGTTGCGCTTCGTTTATCGCCTCTAGGTCCAACTGAAGAAATAAGGCCTCATTGATACCCAACATCCCTGGTACGGCAAATTCATCCATAACATACTTGTAAGCAAATACTGATACCAAATCCTCTTTTAACATATAGTATCTACATATGATCGTATAAAATCCAATGAATTCGGAGGTGTGGAACTCGTCTCTTTCCGGGAAGGCGGACTGAAGGTCCAAATGCCCTCCCAACACCTTTAATGCCTCCGCTGGTTTTTGTTGATCCAAAAGAGAATCAGCGTAGGCCATTTTACCAAAGAGGTAATCCGGAAATTTATGAATTGTATTGCGTAAAATTTCATGTGCCGTTTCCAGCTTTCCTAACCGTTTGTACGCATTGTGATGATAGTTATGGAAAACCGGGTTGGTCGGCCACCGCTGCATGTTTTGCTCAATTTCTTTTATTGCAGACTTGATCTCCCGGGTCGAAGACTCCGGTGAAATTATAATACCATGTATTTTTTCTATGACCTCATATTCTTCGTCGGACAAATCCCCGATTTCGATGGGTTCTGAGGTGATCTTTAATTGTTCGTTGGCTGCCTGTATGCTTGAAATAAGTTTGAAACTTGCCGCATTGGGCTCCACCATACACTTTCTAACCATATAGTTTGCCTCTTCCACATAAGCCATCAATTCTCCATATTCCAGGCCTGTTATAAAATCATCCCATTCTTGCCGGGTCCATTCTGTACAGTCCTCCTCCCAAAGGTCTTCCTCGCCGTATTCTTGGTCATCATCTTCCTCATCATCTAACATCGATGGAGTCATTATTTCAAAATTACCGGGCCCCACATTTTTTTCAAGCTGCTTGAGGTAATAGGATTTTCTAGGGTCGCCAGGGAAAATATCAAGACATGGCTTTCCATCCATGCCCAATGGTAATTCTATCAAGGGAATATCTTCCGTATCTTCATTCAATACGAGGGAGGCAAGGCCGAACTCCGAGGGCGGGTCTATCCCGAATTCAGCCGCATAATCAAGTGCTCCGTAAACAATATTATGCGCTAACACATAGTCACAGGATTCTAATTCAAGATCATCCATTTCTTGGAATTTCTCAAGCATACCATGGTATTCTTCTTTGGTAATGTTCACATATTGATAGGCGTCTTTTACACCGGCGCAAAGAAGGTCCACCAAGAACAATGCCACGGTAATATGCCCTCCTTTATGCTGTCGTGCTACCACCACATGCGTTTTCTGTAATTCTTCCCAGTCTTTCATGACGAAGCATTCATAAACAGGAAGCTTCCTAGCCTGGCCGCTCTTAAGGTAGGATTTTTCGGAAAAGGGTTTTTGGGAAGTTGATCTATTTTTCTTAGACATTGTAAAGACGGGTTTTAGATGATAGGATTTGGCAAAGAAAGCTTTATTTAACTGATCCTACTCCAATTCACCACTGTTTTTCTCATGGATTTTACTTGGGCGCGGATATTAGTATTTCCAGGGTGGTCCAGGCCGGGATCTTTTGCAAGCACAGCTTGCGCTGCCTGTCGTGCGGATTGCAATATTTTACCGTCCTTGCCTAGGTCAGCGATCAATAGGTCTAATACGCCACTTTGCTGGGTGCCCATCAGGTCGCCGGGTCCCCTTAGCTTCAGGTCTGTATCGGCTATCTCGAACCCATTGTTCGTGCGCACCATAGTTTCAATCCTCACTCTTGCCTCCTTGGACAGTTTGTAATTTGATAACAGTAAGCAATAGGACTGATCCGCTCCACGACCCACCCTACCCCGTAGTTGGTGCAGTTGGGCTAGCCCAAAACGTTCCGCATTTTCGATCACCATAACCGTAGCGTTGGGCACATTTACCCCTACTTCTATCACGGTAGTGGCCACCATGATCTTTGTTTCTCCTTTAACAAAACGGGCCATCTCGAAATCTTTGGCCTCAGCTTTCATTTTGCCATGCACGATACTGACAGGCACACCCGGGAAAGCCCTGCATACGCTCTCGTAGCCGTCCATTACATGTTTCAGGTCTAGCTTTTCAGATTCTTCTATGAGCGGGTACACAATATAAACCTGCCGTCCTTCCGCTATTTGCTCCTTGATAAAACCATTTACTTTCAGCCGGTGTGAATCATAACGATGCACCGTCTTTATCGGCTTCCGGCCTGCGGGCAGCTCATCGATGGTAGAAATATCCAGGTCGCCATAAAGTGTCATAGCCAACGTACGGGGGATGGGGGTGGCGGTCATCACCAGCACATGGGGATAAATCTCTTTGTTCTTCTGCCATAGCTTAGAACGCTGTGCTACCCCAAAGCGATGTTGCTCATCTACAATGGCCAGCCCAAGTCGTTGGAATTGCACCTTCTCCTCGATCAAAGCGTGGGTCCCTACTAAAATGTGAAGCTCACCGTTTTTCAAATACTCGTGGATGATCTTGCGTTCACTCGTTTTTGTAGAACCGGTGAGCAAGGCGATCCTGAGGCCTATCTTTTGAGCATAATCCTTGAGCCCGTTGTAATGTTGAATAGCTAAAATCTCGGTAGGAGCCATGAGAGCCGCCTGTGCTCCTGACCCTGTAACCAATAACATGCATATAAAAGCTACGATCGTTTTCCCGCTGCCCACATCCCCTTGCAATAAGCGGTTCATTTGGTTCGAAGAGCGCATGTCGTGATAGATCTCTTTGATCACTTTTTTTTGCGCATTGGTAAGATCAAAAGGAAGGTATTCGTTGTAAAATTTGGTGAGCAAATGCGTATCGTGAAAGACTATACCCTTAAACTTATCCATACGCGTGATCTTAAGCTTAAGTAGCCGCAGTTGCACGTAAAATAATTCTTCAAATTTCAACCTGAATTGGGCTTTTTGTAAGGATTCGTGGTTTTTAGGGAAATGAACTTGTTCTACGGCCTCTTGTTTTGGGATAAGCCCATATTCTTCTTGCGTAGTTACGGGCAAGGTTTCACGAATTTTAGGGAATGCTGCGTTCAGCAGGGTCTTCATAAGTTTGCCAATGGCCTTGCTATCCAGGTACTTTCTCTTTAAAGTTTCCGTGGTAGAATATACTGGCTGCAGGTGGCCTGGCTGCATAGTGAAGTTTGTCAATACCTCAATTTCCGGGTGTGCGATATTGATTTTCCGGCCGAAAGCCGTAGGCTTGCCAAACACCATGTACTCCACCCCGGGTTGAAGCTTCTTTAAGATCCAATCGACCCCCTTGAACCAAACCAGCTCTATCTCACCGGTATCATCCTTGAAATGCACCACCAGCCGGCGTTTGCGAGGCGGCCCCAGGGCCTCTATGTGACGGATCTTTCCTTTCAGTTGAATGTAGGGCATAGAGGCATTTACTTCTCGCACTAGGTGGAACTTCGTCCTATCTTCGTAGCGAAAAGGATAATGCTGGATAAGGTCACCGTAAGTCAAAATATTGAGTTCCTTGCTCAGCAGCGCAGCTTTTTGGGGTCCTACGCCTTTTAGAAATTCGATAGGTGTATCGAAAAAACCCTGCATAGCCGCAAACTAAACACCCTTACCAAATAAAACTAGGGCTTCGGGGCATTTTTGGAATTCCACTGCAGGGTGTTCATCATGTGAACAATGTCAACCTTAACAAAATCAATGGCAGGCTTTAATGAGTCATTCTGAACGGCAGTATTAAAATATAACGCGCCACGCAAAAAGTTGAAGGTACTGTCGGTGGTGAAAAACTGGAACTGGCTAGGTACCTCGCCGGTCAGCTCAGCATAAACCACCGTCTTACCGGAAGGTGTCCTAGCGATGCTTTCATCGATGGCCAGCGCCTTGACCTGGTGCTTGGCGGTTAAAAAGTAAGCGTCCTCTAAGTAGCCCTTTAACGAATCTTGGTTATGCACTACCTTATACGTGACATGCACATCTGCCTTAAAATCCGGGTAGTAGATCTCTATCCAGTAGCGATCAGATATCCAAGAGGTGTCTTTCAGCACCCGGGCATGCTTAGAATATTCAAACGAATAGGGGAAAGTATCCGGCAGCGAAACGTATGCATGGGCAGGCAGGTCAAACCGGTTGTATCCCTTCGGTTTGGGAGTATAGGTCTGATCACATGAAATTACTGAAAATGCGATGAGAAGCATCACAGCCCTACTCGCTGGTCTTAGCATGATCTTCTGTTTTTATAAATACCCTCACGCGCTTGATCCGCTTACTGTCTACCGCGACTACGGTAAAGACGAATTTACCAAAGTATATGCGCTCCCCGGATGAAGGCAGCTTGGAGTTGATCTCTAGCAAGAGCCCCCCTAAGGATTCACTTTCTCCTTTTACTTTTTCAAAAGTAGCCGGGGTTTCGTCGATTAATTTACAAAAATCGTTAAGGGTCGTCTTCCCTTCAAAAAGATAGGTTTGTTCATCGATCTTATTGTAAATAACATCTTCATCATCAAACTCGTCATTGATCTCTCCCACGATCTCCTCGATGATATCCTCCAAGGTGATCAAACCGGAAGTACCCCCATATTCATCCACTACAATGGCCATGTGTACCCTTTTTTCCTGGAAATCCTTCAGCAAGGCATCTATCTTTTTGGTTTCCGGCACAAAAAAGCCAGGCCTCAAAAGGGTCTGCCATTTAAAGTGTTCATCCTTATCGGTGTAGGGTAACAGGTCTTTGATGTAAAGAATACCTTCTATATTATCGATGGTTTCAGCGTAAACAGGCACCCTCGAAAACCCGGACTTATTGATCTTGTCCATTAGATCATGGAAGTCCATCTCCATATCAAAAGCCGTGATATCCAACCTAGACCTCATCACTTGCTTTACGGAGAGCGTACCAAAATTGACAATCCCCCTGAGGATGTCCTTTTCTTCTTCTGTGGTTTCTTCATTGGTGGTGGTAAGCTCCAAGGCGTGGTGTAATTCTTCTACGGAAATATCATACCCCCTCTTTTCAAACCTCTTTTCGATCACGTTGCTCATGGACATAAGCACCCAGGACAAGGGCTTAAAAATTACCTGTGAAAACTTAACAAGGTGAGCCGTAAACTGGGCAAAACGCAGGTTGTTTGGGGTAGCATACACCTTTGGCAAGACCTCTCCAAAGAACAGGATGAAAAAAGTGATCACAAGTGTCAGCAAGGCTATAAACTCCCCTTCCTTACCCCTGGTACCAGCAGCCTCCCACATCACAAAGGTAGACAACGTGACAATCCCTACATTTATAAAGTTATTGGCGATAAGAATCGTGGCCAGCAATAATTTAGGTCGCCTGACCAAGGAAATGATTTTATGGTCAACTGTACGACCAGATTCTTTGCAGCTGGCGATATCTTTATGGGTAAGCGAGAAGAAGGCTACTTCAGACCCGCTGATCAAAGAGGACAGGAACAGGAGCACTAATAATATAACCCCGCTAATAACGAAAAAAAGCGTGCCCTGGGAAAATAATAGTTCGGCAAGAAGCTGACTCGGAGGCTCGTCTATGGTAGTTTCCAATAGTCAGGAGTTAGTGAAACAATCAGAACGGCAAATCGTCAGATTGGTCGCTCGCACTTATATCTGCTGAAGGCGTATCTGCTTGTACAGCCCTGCTGGGTGCACCCGCCATAGGGGCACCTTCGTTCATTCCTTTCGGTGTCAACATAGTCATATTATCCCCAACGATCTCAGTAGTATACCGTGTGACCCCATCTTTTTCCCATGATCGTGTTCGCAACTTACCCTCCACATAGACCATATCACCTTTGTGAAGGTATTTCTCGGCCACATCTGCCAGCCCCCTCCAAAGTACCACGTTGTGCCATTCGGTTTGTTCCCTTCTTTCACCCGTATTTCGATCTTTGTACACTTCTGAAGTAGCTACCGGGAAATTGGCAACAGAAGCGCCGCTCTCTAAGTGGCGCACCTCCGGATCTTTTCCCAATCTACCTACAATGATCACTTTATTAACTCCCGACATAACACATGTTTAAAAATCAAAATTAGCAATCTTTCATGATTTATTCTATGCCACAAGGCAATTTCAAAAGTACACGCTCGACTTTCCCGCTTTTCACTATCGAAAGAAGAGGAACTAAGGTGGATCAGTACTGTAGAAACACCTCGCATTAATTAAAGCTAACTAAAAAAAAGTATCATTCAAATAGCGCGAGATCAAAACCGGCTTAGGCAAGTTCAACACCTCCTCTAGCGGGTGAAAAGATGTCTTATTTACCATGGGAATAGAAGTAGTATTGTTATTTAAATAAAACGTGTAAAACGTGGCATGGATCCGCTGATGCGATAAGATATGTACATATTCATCACTTACAGCTACTTCGGCACCCGCCTCACGTAAAGATCTTACTAAAAGGTCAAGATCAGACAGGAGATCTAAACCTGTTGGTTTTTGGGTCTCTACCAAATGAAAATCATAGAGCCCTTGCCATATATCCTTTTCTTCACGGGGCTTTACCAGCAGTTTACCATCATTTACAACACTGACGTAGTTAAAAAATCTATGTTTGACTTTCAGTTTTTTGGACTTTACGGGCAGCTTATCCTGCAACCCTTCTCGGCGTGCATGACATTCGACGGCTAACACACAATTGGGGCACCCCGGACTTTTAGGGGTACAGTGCATGGCGCCAAACTCCATAATGCCTTGATTGTATTCTGCCGGGTCGCTGCTAGGTATTAATTCCTGCGCCAACTTAGCAAATACTTTCTGTCCTTTCCCGGTGGCAATGTCATCATGGAGGCCGAAGACCCGTGATAGTACGCGGTAGACATTTCCGTCAACCACAGCCACCTTTTCACCGAAGGCGAACGAGGCAATGGCGGCGGCCGTATAAGCCCCAATACCAGGCAGTTTTATGATCTCCCGGTAGGTATTTGGGAATTCACCACCGTGTTCATCGCAAATAATTTTTGCACACCTATGTAAGTTTCTGGCCCTGGAGTAGTATCCAAGGCCCTGCCAGGTCCTTAATACATCTTGTTCTTTTGCCTGTGCCAGGGCGGCCACATTTGGATATTTTTGGACAAAAGTTTCATAATACGGCAATCCCTGTTTAACCCGGGTTTGTTGTAAAATGACTTCAGAAAGCCATATTTTAAAGGGATCTTGGGTATTTCGCCAGGGAAGATCGCGTTTATTCTCCTTATACCAAGCAATAATATTTCCGGAAAAAATCGTACGTCTCAACAATAAATTTACGTTTGTAACTTTAAGAAATATACGGTGTTAGATTTTTTGAAGATTTGATTTTTATATATCAACAGTCAATCTAATTTTGCTTTTGAGCAAGTTTAAATAAATCTAACCTTTCAACCATTAAAAAGTTTATTGTGACTAAAGCAGAAGTAATATCAGAGATCTCGGAAAAAACAGGCATCCCCAAAGAAGATGTTTCCGTGACGGTAGAGGCGTTTTTTAGTATTGTAAAAGATTCAATGGCGGATGGCAATAACATTTACGTCAGGGGTTTTGGAAGCTTTATTAACAAGAAAAGGAAGAAGAAAATAGCCCGGAATATCTCGAAGAACACGGCAATCGTTATTGACGAGCACTTCATTCCCAGTTTCAAGCCCTCAAAAGTTTTTGTCGAAAAGATCAAAGAAAGTAGTAAAGTTAAAGAGACCCACGGATAGTGGGCTTCTTTAATTTTTTATTGCGACGGTAATCCTTGAACTTTACAGCCAAATATTTTGGCATGGTAAAAACAAGGATATTATTGTTCGCAGTCGCGGCACTTTTGATCATAATGCTATTTAGTCTGCCTAAATCAGTAGTAGAAAATGAGGCAGACAGTATCGAAAACAAAGAAATTGTAGCCAATACCGAAGGCAATCCTCATGAAACAGGGGTAAATTCCGATCAAGCCGAGACCTTCTCACGGCTTAATCAACAACTGTTGGATAGTGAAGATTCTGAAAAAAGTCTTATCTTTGCAGACTCTTTGGCAATGTTGTATATTTCTTTGAATAAATACGACAGTGCGGCACAGTTCTTTGATTTAATAGCTGAAAAGGCACCTACGCGGGAAAACTGGATGAAGGCGGGTAACACTTATTACGAAGCCTTCGGTTTCGCCATGGATGCCGAAAAAAGAAAAACCTTAGGGGAAAAAGCAGCGGTTTATTTTAACAGGATACTCGAAGAAGAGCCTGCTGACTTTGAAGTTAAAAATAAACTGGCAATGACCTATGTATCATCCACTAACCCAATGCAAGGGGTGATGATGTTACGTGAAATCCTCCAGCAAGATCCTCAAAATGAACAAGCGTTGTTCAACTTGGGAGTACTTTCCATGCAATCCGGCCAATATGATAAAGCCGTAGAGCGGTTTTCAAACCTCGTGGAACTGTACCCGAAAAATACACAAGCACATTTTTTCCTAGGAGTCAGCTATTTGGAGACAGGAGCAAGTGACAAGGCCAAAGAACAGTTTTTACGAGTAAAATCCCTGGATGACAACCCGTCGGTGCAGGCCACGGTGGATTCATACCTGGAAGATATGTAATACAAAATATTGTTTAACCATAGTGTCGTATGCCGGCACATTTAAAAAATTATTGTTATGCCTTGCGGTAAAAAGAGAAAAAGACACAAGATCGCTACTCACAAGAGAAAGAAGAGACTGAGAAAGAACAGACATAAGAAGAAATGATTTTTTTAAGGCCCTTGACCTGTTCCGGGCCTTCTCATTTTCATAATTAGTAAAGTTTCATTTTTTAAAATCCATTTGTTTTGAGTAGTGAGTTAATTATCAATTCAACTCAAAATGGATGTCGCATAGCCCTATTAAAAGATAAAAGCCTTGTCGAATACCACAATGAAGAAGAAGGAAACCAGTTCACGGTGGGTGACATTTACCTGGGTACGGTCAGGAAGGTCGTACAAGGTCTCAATGCGGCTTTTATAGATATAGGTTACGAAAAAGATGCGTTTTTACACTACTTAGACCTAGGGCCTAAATTCAGCTCTCTCCAGGCATTCTCAAAGCAAGCGCTTAATAAAAAGAATGCCTCGAGCAAACTAGAGAGTTTTAAAATAAGGCCTGACATAGATAAACACGGAAAGATCACAGACATTCTTTCCAGGAACCAACTAATCCCCGTCCAGGTAGTAAAAGAACCAATTTCAACGAAGGGTCCGCGACTATCCTGCGAGTTATCTATCGCCGGACGATATTTAGTACTCGTCCCATTTGCCAATAATGTCAATGTATCGAAAAAGATCGTTAGCAGCGAGGAGCGTAAGCGCCTGTTGCGACTGGTCTCGTCCATAAAACCTGAAAACTTCGGGGTTATTATTCGTACTGTAGCCCAAGGAAAAGACGTCAAAGAACTTGATGCCGACCTGAGAAATCTCGTAGATATTTGGAAAAACGGGGTAAAGAAGTTAAAAGTAGCGAAACCCCGCGAGAAGGTGATCGGCGAAATGAATAAAGCCTCTGCCATCTTGCGTGACGTGCTCAACGAGTCATTTGACAATATTTTTATCGACGACAAAGAAATTTTTGAAGAGGTAAAGAGCTATATTAAAACCATCGCGCCGGATAAGGAAAAAATCGTCAAAACCTTTAACGGCAAGGCTAAGATCTTTGAGCACTTCGGGATCGAGAGGCAGATAAAATCAGCCTTTGGTCAATCTGTGAGCCTGAAGAGGGGCGGTTACCTGATCATTGAGCATACAGAGGCTCTGCATGTCATTGACGTGAATAGCGGTAATAAATCCAATAAAGAAGAAGGGCAAGAGGCCACTGCGCTATCCGTAAATATCGAGGCCGCCAAAGAGATTGCACGACAGCTAAGGCTGCGGGATATGGGCGGTATCATCGTAGTGGATTTCATTGATATGAAAAAGGCGGAAAACAAGCGACTCATCTACAAAACGATCAAAGATGAGATGGCTTCCGACCGGTCCAAATTCACTGTACTACCCCTGTCAAAATTTGGCTTGATGCAGATCACTCGCCAGCGGGTGAGACCTGAAATGAACATCACCACGCGCGAGGTTTGCCCTACCTGCCAGGGGACAGGCAAGATCAGCGCCTCTATCCTGGTCTCTGATCAAATCGAGCGAAATGTAGATTACCTCTTACAAAAGCAAAACGAAAAGGCAGTTACCGTGGTGCTGCATCCTTTCATTTATGCTTATTTTACGAAAGGCATTTTCTCAAAGCGGGTATCTTGGTTCACCCGTTATTTTAAGTGGGTAAATTTGATACAGGATTCTTCCATGGCCATCACGGAATTTAAGTTTTTCAACAAGCTGGGAGAAGAGATAGAAGTAGAGGGAAGCTGATCCCTCATACTATAAGGATGATAAAAGTTATGGCACCACTTTGGTGCCATAACTTTTATGTCCCAGGGGGCCATGTTAAAAGCTGAACCCCGGATAAAAAGGCTCAAACAAAACTAAAACAATATATTTTACCCATCGTTGCGATGACGATGACAGGAAGAAGAAACAATCCCCCTGTCGAGGAACGCAAATAGGGCAGGATATCAATGAAAATTCAAGAGGCGTATGGCATTTTTGCGAAAAAGTACTTATTCGCAATGACGATAGATAACGATCTTCTTATTCCTTCTTATCCCGGACCCAAGTTTGAAAGCCTTTCAACTATTTCATCGAGTTTTTGCATTTGTTTTTCAACCGAGTATCGTTCTGCTGCCAGCTTAGAGGCTCGTTTTTGGCTGTTCTTTAGGTGATCCGGGTTGTCAAGATAGACCTTTAGCCGCTCAAAAAAATCTCCCGGCCGGCCAGGGTCATGATAAAAGCCACATTCTTGGTCCTCCACCAGGTCTTTTACCCACCCTTCGAAATTTATTATGATCAGCTTACCAGCGGCTAAGCCATCAAAAAGCTTGTTAGGACAACCGCTGGACAAGATGGGTACCTTTTTAAAAGAGATATAAATAGCGTCTGAAACGGATAATATTCTTTTCACCTTCTTTTTATCACCAGGCGGTATGAAGGAAATGTTTTTTAATCCTTCCGCTTGCATTTGGATCTTTTCCAATTGAGCACCTGCACCCATGACCAAAAACCGGACCCGCTCATGGTCAGAACAAGCCTTGGCCACATCTACCAAATATTCAAGGTGATTGGCCAATCCTATCGTACCTGTATAAGAAATGACGAATTTCCCTTCCAACCCCAATTCTTCAGAGATCCTTTCATCCTTTGTTCTATCGCTAAACAGCTTTAAATCTGCCATGTTAGAGACCATCCCCACCTCGTAGCCGGGATTTTTAGACTCAATGATCCGCTTTATGTCCGGCGAAAGCCCCACAGTCATTTTAGCATTTCTGTAGATCTTACGCTCTAGTTTGTAGGCCAACCACACAAAAAAAGGATTTTTGAGTACCCCGAGTTGAATAGGTGCATCCGGCCACAGGTCTCCCACTTCAAAAAGATAAGGAATGGCGAACATTTTCTTCCCGTAAAGCCCTACAAGCCCCGTGGTGAGAGGGGTGGAGATCACGTAATTAATGTCAACAGGCCACAGCTTTTTCATTAGCCGCATGGCGTAAAAGGCAAACAACCAGAAAGCATGTATCCTACTCCAAAAGCTGAGGTGGTTCGTATAATACACCGGCAGGTAATGAACTTCAAAGTT
This sequence comes from Fulvivirga sp., assembly GCA_028280565.1. GTDB lineage: Bacteria > Bacteroidota > Bacteroidia > Cytophagales > Cyclobacteriaceae > Fulvivirga. Next base: position 14,568 of record JANQLQ010000016.1, on the reverse strand, counting down.
CGCTACCTTTTTAACAGAGTACTGGTGGTGATTATAAGCAGTAATTACTTTTACCTTATGGCCTAACTTGGAAAGGTGATCTGCGATGTAATAGGAGCGCATGGCCCCCCCCTCTTCGGGTGTCCGAAAGTATTGGTGGATGATAAGGATATTCATCAAAACGCCTATTGAAAGTTTTTTTCAAAATGGCTGCAGTATGGGGTGATCTTGCATTCTTCACATTTGGGTCGCCTCGCCAGGCACACATATCGCCCGTGCAGGATCAGCCAGTGGTGGGCTTGAGCCACAAACTCTCTAGGAATATATTTCACCAATTGCTTTTCTACCTCTAAGGGTGTTTTAGCGTTCTGATTTACTAGCCCTAGTCTCTTGGAAACGCGAAAAACATGGGTATCTACCGCCATGGTAGGCTGATCGTAAATAACAGAAGCAACTACATTGGCGGTTTTACGGCCTACCCCCGGTAGTTTTTGGAGATCTTTCACATCGGAAGGCACGGTAGAATCAAAGTCTTCCACCAACATTTTTGCCATCCCTAATAAATGCTTGGTTTTGTTGTTAGGGTAAGAAACGGATTTTATATATGGGAAAAGCTGGTCAAAATGGCTTAATGCCAAGAGCCCAGGAGTAGGAAAGTCTTCAAAAAGTTTAGGGGTAACCATATTGATGCGCTTGTCTGTGCACTGGGCGCTCAATATCACAGCTACCAGCAACTCGTAAGGATTGCTGTAGTTCAACTCTGTTTCTGCACCAGGCCGATGCGTGGTAAAATATTCTATGATCTTTTCAAACCTCTCTTTTTTGCGCATCCTTTACTTATTGGACGGCAAATTTAAAGATTTTGAGTAATTAAGAATACTATTGGTTACCGTATCCGAAGGATCTTTCATGGACTTGTCCAAGTCGGCTTTAGTAGATGTAAATTCTTTATACATCTCCTGCAGCTGGGAATCACAAAGAATAGCTTTCTGAATTTCCTTGTTTTCTCCCTCGGAGGTTTCGCAGTATATATACCTGATCACGTCATCTTGGGTAAATGTTTTGGTCATAGGCAACATTATAGTGTTTCATTTTCTTTCTCAGGTTAATCAAGGCGTATCTCATACGACCTAAAGCCGTATTTATACTTACACCCGTAGTCTCTGCGATCTCCTGGAAGCTCATTTCCATGTAATGCCTCATCATCAACACCTCTTTCTGTGCTTCGGGCAACTCTTGGATAAGCTCTCTCAACTTTACATGGGTATCCTGCTTGATCTGCCTAGTCTCTACGGAATCCTCTGCAAACTGGAGGGTATTAAAAACCTTACTTCCGTCCTCCAATATTACTGTCGGATACCTTTTGTCTTTTCTAAAAAAATCTATCGCCAGGTTATGCGCTATTCTCATCAGCCATGGAAGAAATTTCCCTTCTTCGTTATATCGACCTTCTTTTATCGTGCGAATAACCTTTACAAAAGTTTCCTGCAAAAGATCTTCCGCTACATAATTATCTTTTACTATAAGATAAATGGTAGTAAAAACTCTTGCTTTATGACGATCTAGTAACTGCTTAAAAGCCTCTTCGTTACCATTTTTGTAAAGTGATACCAACTGACTATCACTGATCCTATACTTCTCCATTAAGGTTACAAATTAGTTAACGTAGAGGTTTATATCATATTGTTACTATCGTATCTAATGTTCAATAAAAAGTTTTGGCAAGGACCAAAAGTAAAAAAATAAATGAATAACATGCAAAACTTTTTTCATTAAATTCCGTTACTTCCGCCCAAATGCCTAGAAATCTATAAGCATGTCACGCACGGGACGTCCTAAGGTCAAAATTATTATCCGCTGCTCTTCGAGGATGGGTAGAACATGGATGATTGGGCTTGTTCCATGCTGGTAACCGCCTGGCTACAGACCACCAGCAAACGACTGTAAATTTCCAAAGCAAGGAACCCTAATGTTACCGTTTGTTTTGTATTTCTTAACCTAAATTTTTCGAAGTTTTATTTCATTGTGAACCAAAACTTTTATTACTTTTCACCACGTGAAATCATTTTCAAATACCAGTACACAATGGAGAAGAAAAGAGTCATCAAAAGCCTTGAAAAACTGGATGGAGATCTGAAAAATCTGCTAAAAAAAAACTATCCTGACGGTTTTGAAAATAGCCTTACCCGGCTAACCAATGCGCAAAACGAGCCCTTCTTCGTTGTACCGCTAGAAACGGAAGACACTATGTATTTGGTAAAGATTGCCGTAACTAAAAACAGTGAAGGTGAGTACGATATAGAGGTAGATGACGATTTAGGGGAGGATGCCGAGGATGTGAAGGAGGAGTTTGACGATCCTGAACCCGATCCCTCTTATGATCCCGATTTTGACGAGGACTGATCTCATGGTCAAATGAGGGTGTCAAACCCTTCTCAAGGTATTACAAAATCCACACTACAACCCTGTAGGACAGCACCTGGACAGTCCTATGTATTTCACACGACGAATCGTCATAACTATATCGCGCTTCTCTGGGATCTGTTGTATCTTTGCGGCCAATTATGCAAGACATTCAACAGGTACTACCCGGTAGCATCGATCAGCTAGACCCAAAGCAGTACATTATTGTCAAAGGCGCGAAAGTAAACAACCTAAAAAACCTGAGCGTAGCCATCCCCAGGAACAAGCTTGTCGTGATCACGGGCTTGTCTGGTTCGGGTAAATCTTCCTTAGCGTTTGATACACTCTTTGCCGAAGGCCAAAGAATGTACGTTGAGAGCCTCAGTTCCTATGCGCGCCAGTTTTTGGGCCGTATGGAAAAGCCCGAGGTGGACTACATTAAAGGTGTGTCCCCGGCGATTGCTATTGAACAAAAAGTCAATACACGCAACCCAAGGTCTACTGTAGGCACAACTACCGAGATCTATGATTACCTGAAACTGCTCTTTGCACGGATCGGTGTTACTTACTCCCCGGTTAGCGGGCAAGTGGTATCGAAAGATTCGGTCAGCGATGTCGTGGATTTTATCAACAGCCACGAGGCCGGCACCAAAGTGATGATCTCGTGTCCGCTGGTTAAGCTGCACCGCCGGTCTATGGAAAAAGAATTGGACATACTTCTCAGTAAAGGGTACACTCGTGTGCTCAAAAATGGAGAGGTGTCTTTCATAGAAGAACTGCTTAACGAGAAAGTAACATTAGAGGAGAAACAGGATATTGAGATCCTCATTGACCGGGCCGTAGTACAACCCGAAGATGAAGACACGATCTATCGCCTGGGCGATTCCGTACAGACGGCGTACTTCGAAGGTATGGGAGACTGCTTTGTTTATGTCAATGGTTCCGAAAAAAAATCCTTCTCCGATCGATTCGAAGCCGACGGAATTAAGTTTGAAGAGCCTACGGTCAATTTTTTTAGCTTCAATAACCCTTATGGAGCTTGCAAAACCTGCGAAGGCTTTGGTAAGGTACTCGGCATCGACCCGGACCTGGTCATCCCGGATAAAAGCCGTTCGGTCTATGAAGGCGCCATAGCGCCGTGGAGAAGCGAAACGATGAGAAAATGGCTCACCCCGCTACTAAAAGACGGTATACAATTCGATTTCCCCATCCACAGGCCTTATGAAGAGCTTACCGCCGAGGAGCAAGAGCTGCTATGGAAGGGTAACAAGTACTTTAAAGGATTAAACCACTTTTTCAATTACTTAGAATCTAAGACACACAAGATACAATATAGGGTTTTACTCTCCCGGTACCGTGGCAGAACCGTGTGTCCGGATTGTAGAGGCACCCGGCTAAGAAAAGATGCTTCTTACGTAAAAATCAATGATACCTCCATTACCGATTTGGTGTTAATGCCGATATCTAAAGCCGTAACGTTCTTTGACAACCTAGCTCTTTCCGAATACGGCGAAAAGGTGGCCGACCGGTTGTTGAAGGAGATAAAGAACAGGCTGGGGTATTTGCAAGAGGTAGGGTTAGGCTATCTTACGCTCAACCGTATGACCTCGACCTTGTCAGGTGGAGAATTCCAGCGCATTAAATTGGCTACTTCGCTGGGAAGCGCCTTGGTAGGGTCTATGTATATCCTGGATGAGCCCAGTATTGGGTTACACCCAAGGGATACAAAACGGTTAGTGAACGTTCTAAAAACGCTGAGAGACCTTGGTAATACGGTGATCGTGGTGGAGCATGAAGAAGAGGTGATGACGGCAGCAGACCAGGTCATCGACATAGGCCCGGATGCCGGTGTTCACGGAGGAGAACTGGTATTCCAAGGAAGGATCGAAGACATGGACAATTCCCATTCGCACACCGCCGACTTTCTGCTAGGAAGAGAAGAAGTGACCTGGTCCGGGATACGCAGAAAATGGAAGGATAGCATTAAGATCTCCGGTGCTAAGGAGAATAACCTGAAGAACATAGAGGTGCAGATCCCCCTAGGAGTGCTCACGGCAGTTACGGGTGTAAGTGGTTCCGGTAAGTCTACGTTAGTGAAAAAGATCGTATACCCCTCTATTGGTAAAATATTAGGTACTGTCTCCGAAACCACTGGCAAATTCGGAAAACTGGAAGGAGACTATGAGAAAGTCACCCAGGTAGAATTTATAGACCAAAACCCCATTGGCAAGTCATCACGCTCTAATCCTGTCACGTATGTCAAAGCCTATGATGCCATACGCCAGTTGTTTGCCGATCAGCCCTTATCCAAGCAGAGGGGATATAAACCCTCTCACTTTTCATTTAACGTAGATGGCGGCCGGTGTGAAACCTGCCAAGGCGAAGGAGAAGTCAAGATCGAGATGCAGTTTATGGCTGACATTTACCTTACTTGCGATAGCTGTAAAGGAAAGAGGTTCAAACAAGAAATATTAGACGTCGAATACAACGGCAAAAATATTGCGGATGTTTTAGCGATGACCGTAGAAGAAAGCCTGGCATTTTTCCAAGGGAAACAGGCGATCATAAGTAAGCTCATGCCGCTATATGAAGTTGGGTTGGGCTACATTGGGCTAGGGCAGTCTTCCAACTCGCTCAGTGGCGGAGAAGCGCAGCGCGTAAAACTCGCCTTTTACCTGGGCAAAAACACCCGTAACAGCAAAGACCATATCCTGTTTATCTTCGATGAGCCTACCACGGGTCTCCATTTCCACGATATCAATAAACTATTGACTTCTGTGAATGCGCTCGTGGAGCAGGGGAACTCGGTGATCATCATTGAACATAACATGGATGTGATCAAGTGTGCAGACTGGATCATTGACCTTGGCCCGGAAGGTGGGGAGAATGGGGGACAGGTGACATTTTCGGGGATACCTGAAGACATGGTAAAGCTAAAAAACAATCATACGGCACAATTCTTAAAACAGAAATTGTAGCTGTTTTATTATTGATAAGTAAATGTATAATATGAATTTTAAAAATACAGATCAAATTTAAGCTATAGACCACTATGGCCCTGCACAAGCCCTAATCACCTAATTTAACCGATAACCTTAATAACTCATATTGAAAAACGACCTAAATATATGTCAGACATCCTTGCCCTAATTAAAGAGCGAAATCCCGGTGAGCCGGAATTCCACCAGGCGGCCGAAGAGGTAATAGAATCCGTAAAGCCTGTCCTTGATAAAAACGAGAAGTACCGAAAACACAAAATAATTGAGAGAATGCTGGAACCCGAACGAATGATCTCGTTCCGGGTGACATGGATCAACGATAATGACGAGGTGCAAGTGAACCGTGGCTATCGTGTCCAAATGAACAGTGCTATTGGGCCTTACAAAGGGGGTATTCGGTTCCATCCTTCTGTTTACCCGGGCATATTGAAATTTTTAGCTTTTGAGCAAACGTTTAAAAATGCTTTGACCGGCCTGCCGCTTGGAGGTGGCAAGGGGGGTTCTGATTTCAACCCTAAGGGCAAATCGAACCGGGAGGTAATGCATTTCTGCCAGAACTTTTTCGCCGAGCTTAGCCGCCATGTGGGAAACCGGACTGATGTACCCGCCGGGGATATCGGCGTAGGGGGGCGGGAGATCGGCTACATGTTTGGCATGCATAAAAAGATCTCTAACGAATACACCGGCGTACTTACAGGCAAAGGAATAGGCTGGGGCGGCAGCCTTATGAGGACCGAAGCCACCGGGTATGGCTTAGTGTACTTCGCCCAAAATATGCTGGAGACCAAGAATGATTCCATGGAAGGAAAAACCTGCCTTGTCTCCGGGTCGGGTAACGTAGCACAGCATGCCATAGAAAAGATCATTCAATTGGGCGGTAAACCCGTATCCATTTCAGATTCTTCAGGCTTTATTTATGACGAAGAAGGGATAGATACGGACAAGCTCGCCTTCATTAAAGACTTAAAAAATTACAGGAGAGGGCGGGTCAAGGAATATGCCGATAAATATCCACAGGCCGTATATACGGAAACAAAAAGCGCGGCATCTTCTAATCCCATATGGGACATCAAAGGAGACTGTGCCTTTCCATGTGCCACGCAAAACGAACTCAACGAGATCGACGCCCAGAACTTGGTAAACAACGGGGTGAAACTGGTAGGTGAGGGTGCCAATATGCCTTTGACTGCCGAAGCCATGCACATCGTAGTCTCTAACGGGCTGCTTTACTCTCCCGGGAAAGCTTCCAACGCCGGCGGGGTGGCTACCTCGGGAATCGAAATGATGCAAAACTACATCGGCAACTACTGGACGGCCGAAGAAGTGGACAAACGCCTGCAAGCGATCATGAAAAACATCCATCAAAGCTGCCTTGAAGCTGCCGAACAGTACGGGCAGGCCGGCAATTACATGGTGGGGGCGAACATTGCCGGCTTCGCCAAAGTAGCAGACGCTATGATCGACCAGGGAATAGTTTGATCTCGATAAATTTTAAAAAAACCCTCCAGGTTTAAGAAACCTGGAGGGTTTTGACCAGGGAAAATACACTGCCAAAGCATAGTAAAAAACTACCGGGTTTTAAAAAAATGCCCTGTTTGAAGTAGTCTCCCATCGGCAGTGATCCCTTCAAGCTCCACACGGTATTCGGCAACATCGTCGGCGGTGTAAAATCTTACAGTAGCCTTGCCCAGGCTATCGGTAATGACCACAGGCTCCCAGGTCAGGGTGATCCTATGATCACGCTGGCTTTGTGCCGGTTGTAATACATTATGCTTTGGCGAATAAAATTCCCTTGCCCGGTAATACCCCGGATGGGTAATGCTCACCGTACTTTTCACTTCATCCATTGGCCCGTTGAGCTCTTCACCGATCTTGGTAAAGATCGCGATCACGCCATTTGCTCCCCTGCTGCCGTATATGGCTGTTTCCGGCCCCTTTAATACGTCTATGTGATGTATAAATTGTGGTGGGATCATGCCAATCGTATTTGAATCCACCGGCATATTATTCATAAGGTACAGAGGTGTGCCACCTCCACGTATTGAAACCTCACGGCCAGTCACTTGTACCCCAGCCATGCGTCCTTGTAGTAACTGGAAAATATTACTTGAAGTTAGGGCGAGCACACCAAGAGAGTCCATCACTAACCGCCGGTTAGGGCCCGGGTCCTCGTATATAGCCCCGAACTTGGCAAAAGGATTTGGCGCAGCGGCTTTCACAGTAATGCCCTCCAGCATGACCATGTTCCTGTTCAAGGCAAATGCCGTATCGGTGTAGTACCTAAACTTTTCGCTCTGCATGGAGTATTGCCGGTAAACCGGGTTTTGAGCCTTGACCCTCGGGGGAGCAAATAAATCGATTGTATCTATTTCGGGAGGAACGTGCTCATCCATGTTGATTACCACGTTTTTGTGGGGTTTACTTCGTTTACCGTTCTTTTTTATCCTAGATGCCCTTGCTTGTATGATCATATGGGTAGTATCCGGTAGATCATGCCCGGCAAAAATGAATTTTCCCGTTTCATCCGTAGTGACCTCGCTCACTTCTGAAAAGCTAGGGAGTTGTACCAGTGAAACTGTCCCGCTTACGGGCGTACCCGTATCAAACAGGCTCGTAAGCTGACCACCAAAATTGAAACCCCGCTCAGGAAAATGCAGGATTGGCGGGGCCTCTTCCTTTAAAAGCTCTTCCCAGGTGAATCTTCGCCAGCCGTGGGTCATCATCAAATAATCCAGGTGAATTCTCCTTTTCGGCTGATCATCAAAAAAGTAATAACCCGGATTTTCCACATGACCCTTTAAATCAGAGGTTAACAGCAGGTTGGTTTTGATGTTCGCTGCAAATGGGCTCGGTTTTACAAGCTGAAAGTTGGTTACACTAACGGAAAGGTTGGCCACCACCTCCCTGCCCACGTCAATCGTGAGATCTACCGAATCCCGGCGGGCGTAGACTTCCCGCGTGGCCACCTTAACTTTGGGATCACGGCCGGGACTATTCAAAAATATCAACCGTTCGCAACGAGGTATTTGACCTTGGCCAAAAAGGGTGACTTGGGCAATGCCATTATACAATAATCCTTTTTTGGGCAAGCGGATGGTCATAGAAGGGCTATCGCCTTCACCCACGGCATGAAAAAAAACACCTCCCCGGAACTGTCCCACGATGATCGCACCTTCCATACCCCCCGGTAGGTTCGTCTGTGCCCGGATTGTAACATCTTTTGCCGAACCGCCGTCTACACTCAGTGTGTACCCTTGATCTAAGGCTGCCGGTAAAGGATATTTTCTGCGAATGGCCCTACCATCCACACGTATTTGGGCGTAGTACGATCGGTTTTCCTGTGGAGTAAGTGCGAAAACACCCATGCCGAATTTCTCACTTTCAATCGTAGTGATGAAATTGTTCTCTTGGTCATAAATACTCCCCGATATACCTGCTCCATAGCCCGTATGATCTATAGCTTTAAAAGCTACTCGACCGGGCAGCCCTGTGACTAGGTGCCCTCCTTCTGGAAAAAATCGAACCTCTAGCGTATCTTCCTCTTTATGGACTTCAACGGACGCCGATTTCGGCAGATAGCTTGGACTTGCCAATACCCTGAGAGGTCGAATAAAAAAAGAGGGGTTAAAGTTTCGTTGGAAGTTTGTATACGCTCTTACAAAATACCTTCCCGGTTCCATCCGGTTGTCTATTTCATCGACCAAAAGAAATTCACCAGCCCCTCCACCTTGATCTATTTTGACTTGTCTTGAAGCAACGATCTCATTTTGTGGATTTATGAGTTCCACATGCACCAACGTACTTATGGCCCTAGGCTCCAATGAAAACCCCTCGACCAGGTATACTTTAAACCAGATGGTCTCACCGATAGTATACAAGTGCTTATCTACATGAATATGAACTTTTTCTTCCCAGCCTCGCCTAGTATATTCATCTAATTTTTCGGCCAGGTCTTGTACAAATTGTGTTTGTGCATAGTTCGTGAAGGAGAAGCCATAAAGTATGGCTAATAGCAGCTGTTTTCTCATTTTTTCGGGTGTCCCAAGTCCTAAAGCGTTGAGGGGGCAGCACACTGGAATGGCCCTGAGTTTATAGGCCACTAGTTTAGCAAAAATTTGAGTTCATTGAAGACAAGTTATGAGAAATCTTTAAATGGAGCTTGGAAGCCTTGTAGCAGTAGACACTAGTAACTTGACGTTGAGATAAAATAGGGCTAGGTTAAATCGTAAAAAAGACCTCTTTGTGATTCTTTGAGCTTTCGTGCCTTGGTGGCGAAGCTTCCCCGGACACCAAGGCGCAAATGCACTAAGGTTCACCAAGCACCAAAAATAGTCGCTTGCCTTTCAGTGACGGCTATCCATTAGGCCTCCGGCCGGTAACACTACCCTAGTGCCGCGTCAAGGCTCAAATGACGTTCAAGCTATTTTTTTCGGTCTCGTTCCCAAAGTCGGCAGTCGGCAGTAAACAGTTGGCAACCCCCTATTTTGCCTACTGCACTTTGCCTATTGCTAACTTGTCGAGAACTTCCCAACTTGGCAAAAAGAGCTCATTGTTTAATCCTACACGTCAATTGAGGCCAATCCGGGGTATCTTTTGCGGGATCTCTGCGTTGCAAAAAGACTTACGTAACTATGGCTATGCTCGTTTTTTGCGCCTTGACCTCCCACAAAATCTACGACCACCTTACCCGCCATTTGAGACTTGACACGACACTAGGACCAGTTGGGTACTGTTGCTTTTTAGCTTCAGCACGGACATACTCTTTATGTGTTTTTATTGATGATATATTATGTCCTATATGATACTTTCTATATAGGCCTCGTCCAGCCTGTCCTCCGTGTTACCATGTCTTATTTCCGCAACGTGCAATCTCCTTCCCGGCCACAGCTCCGGCTGCTGCACAGCTTTGGGGTCGGGGTATGTATCTTGCCGCGCTCCTCCTTTGGTTAAGTCATGAGCATACATTCCTTCTATATCAGGTTTCTCGGCCTTGATTTCCATAATGCGCTCACTATTCTTAATCTCCTGTATGTCAGCCAGCTTTAGGTCGGATATTATGAATTTAATGGTTTTCTGGACTGCTCTAACGTATTGCTCACGGTATTCACCACGTGGCCGCCAAAAAGAGGAATTACCCTTAAGGAAGCGGTACAATGAACTGAGGATGCGCCTACGATCTGCTGCTTCCAATGCAACGGCCATACTGACAATATGGTCTTTGACCCAAATCACCTCGGTATCTTTAACATTAGAGACGTATCGAGCGAAATAATAGATATATTCTTTTATTCGGCGCAGTTCGGCATCATCGTTTTTTCCTTGCATGATATACTCAAAAAGTTCCCGCTGGAAAAACCGGAGATAGCCCTGTGCGGGTACCGCGTAGAGTCCTGCTAGTTTGCGGATCATTTGTGTATAAAAGAGATCCAGTTTAGCAGATCCTCTCCTTGGCTTTTTTAATTCCGACGCTAGGTGATCTTCCTCCTTTTTAAATTTTATGACTTTTTTGTTTGTTGCCTTATCGTTTTCTGCATTTTCGAATAATGCAATGGTGGAAACATCAGTGGCAAAGTTTAATTGTGGAAACGAACCGTGGTCCAGGTGGGAGACATCCTTTCCTTGCCGAAGCAAGTCTTGACGAACTGCTTCTACTTTCGCGCTCGCACCCACAACTATTGCTTTAATATCTCGCGGTTTTAAGGTCAATTTACCATTGCCTGCAAAGCCCCGGAGTGATTCTACAGTGGCACGATCTGATAAATTCCCCGCCTGGATCTCTGTTTTATTTTTCAAACGAAATTCTACCCCCAATCCATATTTAAGCTGATCCAATAAACTAGAAAAGGACTGTATTTCAACACCTATTTTTTTCCCTATTGCAGATTGAAGTGTTTTCTGTATTTGCATATCCACTTGCCCGGTTATTTCGGGGTGTGGCAAGGGCCTGGCACCAACGGTAGGCAACAAAAAAGGAGGACTCACCAACTCCAGCGAGTCACTGGCATCCGTTTCCAGGATAAAAGGAATCCCGGTAAGTGGCATAACTTCCTTGCTTTTGGCTAATTCCAAATGGGAAACTCCTTTGAGAGGGCTCTCGATCATGCTCGCAAATTCATGTTCAAACCCAACCGTCGTGAGCAATCCTTCGTAAGAAGCAAGATGGTCTTTTATCCCATGCTGCACCACTCTTTGGTTGTGTATGTACGAAGCTGTAGAATCATTTACATTCCATAGGACACTGTAATAAAGAAGTATTTTATCCAGTCGTTCTCTAAACTCTTTTACACTTGCAAATGATTTATTGGCTACATAATAAGAGCGGAATATACCTTCTTTAAAAGGTTTTTCAAACTGCTGGTCATTTACGTTGGCCAAGTCCCAGGCCTTGTCTTTTTCCACCTCATGACCCCTTATCCTTAATTTCCTTTGTACGATATACCGTGATGATGAGGACAAATGAATCTCATTTTGGGTGTTTGTATTGCCGGCCTTTCGCTGGATAGAAACCGACTCGTTTGCCATCCGGTCTACCACTTTCTCCCGGGTGGTATCTACCATTTGTCCATTCACTATCTTGTCTCCTTTGGGAGTACCATTTAGTGTATTGTCAATCGCATGGGCCACTTCATGCCGGATATTGTAGTCGCTGTCCATCCCTGGGGCAAAGTGGATCTTATTCCCCTGGATGGTAGCCTCGGCATTCAATTGGGCGGGAAAAGAAGAATTGTGGGTGGCTACCAACCCGGAGGTATCCACACCGTGTGTTTTGCCCATGGCCGTGGCAATTTCCTGGAACTGGGAGGAGCCTTTCGGGGCCCTCCGCTGTATGGGAAGCGTCCTATCCGCTACATGTGCATTCATCGTTCCTTGCAGTTTGCGTTGAAGAACGGTAGAAGGACGGTTGTCCTCAATACGTGCTTTACCGCCTGTACTGAATTCTTTCTGTATTGCGGGGATATTGGAGCTTCCCTGCTCCATATTTTTATCGTATGCGGTTTTCATAATTTACGGGCTTGAATTTGGGATTAGTTTCGCAGCAGCATGGGAAATCCTGGGCCAGCAGAACTCGTTGCTTTAAAGGGAATACTCCATGTAAACATCTACAATTCGACGCAGCCTGGTGAAAAGACCTTGAAGTTGTTCTAGGTTGCCTAGGTAATTCTTGAGGCTATACTCAAAAGCAGAGAAGTCTTGCTCATCGAGATCCATCTTGATCATCAGGCAAGTTTTAACAAAATACCTGGAAGGGCATACATTAGTTATTATAATTATACATCTGTTTACCCAATACAACCAAGATTTTGACCAACTGGTAATCCCATTCTTTATTATCCAATACACTGACCAACGAACGATTAGTTTCTTGTTCCATATCCCTTCTCGTACTCCCGTCTACCAAATGGAGCCAGGTATGCAGGACCAACTGTTTTGTTTGTAAATGTAGCTTTGTGCTTTTCCAAGGTTCTACCTTATCTGCCACACGAACCACCGTCATCATGCACTCGGGCATGCTATGTTCCCCGCTTACTACCATATCGGCAATCACAAAAGCCATAACGTCCCGGGCATCCGCTAGTGTAATTTCACCGATCATATACAATAACGAAGCGGACTGCAAATAACCTAAGGTGCTGTTAGAGCGACCACCCACAAAACGATCGGACATATGCCTTTGAAGCTCATAGTACCATAAGGAATCTGTTACGTTCACCTCATCAACTGCTGGCAAGTAGCTATGGTATTTTTCCCTATCCCTTCTCGACTGTGGGGCTTCATTGAAAAGAAGGTCACCTCCTAACCTGCGATACGCTGCTACCTTAATTCCCCAATCGAGGTCTTCAATATTAAGTAAGTTTCGATAAGGGCCTAATGAATTCTTAAGATTTGGCCCGGACTGTCTATATCTTTTCTCCAATTCCCTGATTAGATTTGCATCCATTGTTGGCCCTTCACCCCTATTTCTTAACCTGTCAAAAAAAGTACCACTGGCATAGCCTGCCCTGGTGATGTAGTTGTAATAGTCCGGATCTATGTAATCCAAAGATTGAAAAGAAAAAATTAAGTGCTTTTTCTCATCGCCCTTCCAATAGCTTATGCTTATTGTATCCTTTTCTGAGGTATCGCTAAGCCTAACCATCGTCCCTTTCTTAATACCTAACCCATGTGATCTTATTACCCTTCCGGTATAATGTTCATCCCCTTCTCTAACTTCCAGTACCTTACCGTAATCTTGATCCATCACCTGGATAATTCTACCCTTTTTTTTGCTTCCCAAGTAATATTCAATGGCAAAGTCACTGTCTGTACCGAAACTAATATCCCGTGAGTAGGTAGATCCAAAGATTTGCTGGGGGTCATCTTTAGATGATTTTTTTACTTGATTATTGGCATAACCAAGTACTTCTTTGGAGAATGTATCCCCAGCTTTGTACTTTGCCAAAAACCATGGTAGCTGCCCCATCTCTTTTTCAATACTTTGTTCCTCTATCTTTTTTTGAAAACGTTGCCATGCTAGCCCGGGCCCAAATTTATTTTTCCAGTCAATTTTTCTTTTTCTAAGGTAGTTGGCAGAACCCATGATCTCTGTCTGTTCATCGGTTTTGGGATCTTTTCCATACCAAAATATTTTTCTAGGGCTTTGAAGTAATCTTTTAGCTTTCTTCTTGGAAGTATCACCCGGCTTCCCACTCCATAAGATAATTTTATCAATGGCATTTTCGGTCTTGGTATCGGCATCGTTTTTTAGTAACTGCACCGGGGACCTCTTTTTCGTTTCCAATTGATAGACCCTTCTCAATGAATTAACCCCATTGAATGATATTCCCGTGGACGCTTTAACCATCCTGTACACTACTTTTTCTCTCGTGGTATCTATTTTTTGGCCATTGACGAGTTGGTCCCCTTTCGGTGTACCGTTTAGCCTGTTATCAATGGCATGGGCCACTTCATGCCGGATATTGTAATCCGTATCTTTTCCCGGGGCAAAGTGGATGTTGTTTCCCTGGATGGTAGCCTCTGCGTTGAGTTTCGCTGGAAAAGGGGATTGATGTGTGGCTTTTAACCCGGAGGTATCTACACCATATTTTCTGCCCATATCAGCCGCTACCTGTTGAAATCTTGATGAGCCTGTAGCGGCCTTCCGCTGAAGAGGAAGGGCTTTAGCGGCTACATGCGCATCCATTGCCTT
>JANQLQ010000336.1 GCA_028280565.1 Fulvivirga sp. | reverse complement strand
ACACAGCAGATTCCTGCTCTCGCGCATCGCTCACCCTGCAAGGCTGGCAGGAATGACGATAAAGAGTTTTTTTTCGTTTTTGATGAGGACACCCAACGGTCTCATTTTTAGCTAAATCCCTGTCTGTCAAATAATTGAATGTGACAAAGTAGAACTAGTCGTAGAACGTGAATACGGTATGCGACGTCCTGCCATGAGAAAGGAGTTGTTTTATTGTTCGGCGCTTGATCATACCCACGATATACTTTTTAATGTTTATCGTCATCGCGAACCCGGTGGGTGGCTGTTGTGGTTGCGTGAAGCGATCCCCTTCTCGTAAAACGTGGGTGAAGTGGTTAAGTACAATAAGGGAGTAGCTTCTTAACCTGCGCATAGGTCACGCCAACCTCGCCGCGACGATCATTTTTCTCTAGCAGGTCTTATTCTAAGCGCAAGATCTTGATCTCTGTCCGGCGGTTCAGTTTTCGTCCGTCGGGGTTATCTGATCCATCCGGACGTTGATTATCAGCAATAGGCTTACTCTCGCCATAGCCTACCGCTTTTAGTCTCTTGGCTTCAATCCCTACGGTGGCCAGGTGCTGGAGGATCACATCTGCTCGATTTTGAGATAATAGCCGGTTATCTTCTTCACCCCCAATATTATCGGTATGTCCTCCTATTTCGATGCTTATCTTAGGGTTATTTTCCAAAAACTGCTTCAGAACGGAAAGGTCCTTGTAAGCTTCCGGCTTGATATTGGCTTCGTTAAAGTCAAAATAAATGTGCTCCATAATGAAGGTGGCCCCTACCTCTATGGGCTGTTTTAACACATCTTCTGATAACACCTGCACATTATTTTTGCCGATGCGTTGGAGTTTTTGCTGCCATTGGAAATCCTCCGCCATAGGGATCATGAGGCTGTCCTTGTGTTGCTTTTTCAGCTCGCTTATTTTAAGATAACGCGTTTCATAACCTTTCTTTTTTATCACTAAGTAGGAATCTTCCCCACTGCTATACTCTATTTTAAAATGCCCGTTTTTGTCAGTCTCTGTAAACCAGTTGACACTATCCGGGATTTCCAAATGTTCCAAGTCGGCCAGGCCGAGCTCTACCCATTCCAAGGCTTCACGAGTGGAATCATCTTTGGTGATCATACCCTCAAGCAACGATGCCGGGGTGTAATCAAAATAGTAGATATCGTCGCAGCAGTTGGGGTTTAGGGCAGATTTACTTCCTGTACGGTTCGAGACAAAGGTGCCGTTACCCAGGTAAACGCGCCAACTGAAATAAGTGTCGTCATACCCGGAATTAATAGCTTCCAGGTTAACAGGGCGCTTCCAACTTTTTAGCGAGCCATAGGCTTTGAAAATGTCATAACCTCCTTGCCCATAGTGAAAGTCGGAACTGAAATAAAGCTCTTTGGTTTCATGCCGATAGAAAGGGGTGACTTCATTGCCTATGGTATTGATAGCGGAACCACAGTTTACCGGTTCGGTTTTCCCGTCGAGCAGTGAATACCATATATCATAGCCACCCTTACCTCCCGGCCGGTTGGAAACAAAATACAAAACATCCCTATCATTCCTTCGGTATCGCCTCACGCCAAAAGCGGGCTGCGTATTGGTATACCCTTTTGGATTGATGTTCTCTTTTAATTTCCTGGGCTTTGTCCATACCTTACCCCTTCGTTCGCTCAGGTAAATGGCGCACCTCACTTCCTGCTGCTTATTTTCTTGGCAATACGTGAACGCGAATTTTAACCCGTCGGCCGAAAAAGTACCATTCGCCGTATGATAGATGTCGTGTGTGAATGATTCGAACTCCACGGGCTCATTCCAGCCGTTTTGCAGCTTCGTCTCAAATAGTTTATACGGGTGATGAAAGGTATCATCGCGATTTAAAACAGAGTCGGAACGCGTGGAAGTAAAGATCATCTTGTTCTTGTTCATCCAGACCGGTCCGAAATCCGAATAACCGGAGTTTATTGCCAACGGGGAGATGTCATATTCGTTCAGGACAGCTTTATCCCCCGTATTCATACGTAGGTCACAGGCTTTCAAGCGCTGGTTCGCCCATCTTTTCATCGTCCTGAAATCCTGCGTGCTGGGTTTTAGCCTGGTAAACTCGAAGAAAACCTTTTTTGCCTCTTCATATCTTTTTTCAGCCATCAAACTGGAGCCGTAATGATAAAAGGCCATGTAGTACTTATTTCTAAGTGTTTTTTCTTGCCCGATCAGCTTCATTAATCGCTCGTAGGCTCGTATGGCCCCGGTATGGTTGCGCGAATGAAAGTGTGCGCTCCCCAGGTCATACCAAGTTTTATAGTCTTTAGGGCGGTTGGATGCCTGTATTTCTAAGATGGATGCCGCGCTGTAATGGTCATTTTGTTTAAAAAACTCTTTAACGTGCCGACCAGGGGTATCTTGGGCGCATACTTGGAGGTTTACGCTCAAAGAGGTACATAAAACGAGATAAATACTGGGTGCTAGGGACTTCATATTGAATTAAAAAATCCTACAAGGTACGGTTCGTGTACTAGGGGCTGTTTTCTTAAACCCCTTAAAATTAAACGTGACTTCGAAGCTGCCGGGCCGGCTAAGCCCGTTAATTTCCCTGAGGGTATTTAAAGGAACCGAGGCAAAATCGTAACTTATATTGACCTCGTAGTTCTTGTATGATAACCCTCCGTAAGCTACGTAGGCCACATCAAACTGCCGGAACATACCCAATGACAATCTTATCGGTTTTGCAGGAAACGGTGTGTAATGGCCTATGAGCCCTAACATCACTCCTGATACATTTGATTGTGATATGACCTGTGCATGAGACTCTACTCCCACCTTGGGAGAAAGTTGGTAGCTGTAAAAGCCCCTTGCCAGCCACTCGGAATGGTTGTATTGGGTAGAATCACTGTCGCTAATAAAATTTTCCTGGCGGTTAATAAAACCATACGATGCTAAGGAAACCCCTAGGTTTGTTTTTTGGTTTAGGGCAAAGCGATAGGAGACACCCATTCCCAAGTCCAGGTTTTTGATCCGGTCATTGGCGAAAGATTCTCCACTGGCTACATCAGGCTGCAAGAAAAACCCTTGGTATTGGCTTTCAAAAACCAGCGAGCCAAAGTCTAACGAAGAGAATACATAATCTACATTGACCCCAAACGATAACTGATGCCGTGCCTGGAAATCCGGGTGAATATGATACGCAAGCGCTACCCCCACTTGCTGGTTTTGCATAATATCGCCCCCCAGGTGATCGTCCAAAAGGTATACACCTACCCCCCAGGAATCTTGTTGAGAGAAGACGTTACCCAAACGAAGGTCACCACTAACGGCAAAGGTGCTGAACTCTGCCTCTATACTTTCCCATTGCTGGCGATAAAGTGCGCTAACACGATAGTCATAGTCACCGTTACCGGTTTGTGAAGGGTCGGAATAGAACAGGTAATTGAAATACTGTGTAAAACCGATGTTCTGGCCTTTTAAAGTGCAGGCTAGGGCTAGCTGGAAAAATAGCAGGAGGATGTTCCCCTTTTTCATCGGAGTAGGGTTACGTTTTTCTTATAATTAAACTGCCTGCCATAAGCGCCTGTAGCTTTCACATGGGCGAGATAAACACCTGCCGGCTGCAGTTGGCCGCGGTATGTACCGTCCCATTCGGAGTCAGGGTTGCCACTGCCATCAAAAACAACGAGCCCGCTCCTGTTATAAAGCTTGAAGTCTGTCAACGTATAGATGCCTTGATGGATAAGCCTTAATACATCATTCAGTTCATCATTATTTGGGCTAAAAGCCGTGGGCAGTTCGAGGTAAACATCCAGGTCGAGTAAAATTTCGACAGTATCCGGGCATCCTACGGAGTTGACCACGGCATGGACCAAGGAATAACGATCAATAGCCGGGTAAGTATGTACCGGGTCTTTTTCGTTGGAAACCGTTCCGTCCCCGAAATTCCAATAGTAACTTATAATATCACCTTCAGAGGCGTCAAAAAACTGGGTGGGTTTGAATGCCTCTACAAAGGAGTTCATGAGGTCGATTTGTGCTACGGGTACTTCCTTCACCAATACCTCGTGGGTTACGGTATCCTTACAGCCTAAGGAAGATGTGGCCACAAGGCTGACGGGATGAAAACCGGGATCTTCAAAAAAGAAAGAAGTGTTCTCCGAACTCGCGGTAGAACCATCCGGGAATAGCCATTGGTACTCCACTATTTCACCGTCCCCGGGCACGGAAGTATTCATAAAAGTGGCCGAGTTACCTGCGCAGATGGTATCATACGTAAATGCCGCTTGTGGAGGCATCAAAACGTTTACGGTTTTAGTGATAGAGTTCTCACAGCCGGAAAAGCTATTAATAATGGTTAAGGTCACGTCATAATTGCCACCTTGATCATAAACATGTTCGATCAGGGGAATCGGGACCTGCCCTTCCGTGGAATTTCCGTCGCCAAAGTCCCAGCGATAGTTCGTAATGTTTTCAAGGGTATCTCGAAAAACTTCGCTAATGACCATGGGAGTCTTAGGGCACACCCCGGTTTCTCCTTCAAAGTCGGGGATCACCAGCCGATCCGCAAATTGACTTAAACGCCTGCTTGTCTTACATCCCTTATCATCGGTCACTTCTAATTCAACCTGGTAATTACTTCTTTCCCGGAAAGTATAAGGGGTAGAAAAGGCATCTATGGTTTCACTGGTTCCCCTTCTTGTATTTAAAAATTCCCATTGCGCTGAAACGATAGTGTCATCCGTGTCAAAGGTATATTGCACTTCTTCATCCCTGCAGAACCTGTCAAGATCAGTGACCAGTTCTACTTCCGGTAGTGAGTTTACTCGGATGGTACGCTGGAAATTAGCAGAGCAGATATCAGTTGCCCTTTCATTGAAATTGTATTGAACGTCGTAAGCAACTTGGTAAGATCCCCCGGCAGGGTACTGGTAAACAATATTTTTACTAGGTACAAAAATGCCGTTGCCTAAGTCCCATATTTCACTGTCAATGTGGCGTCCGGTAACCCCTGACCCGTTTACAATTTCACCGAGGCATAACTCCCCTGACGTTGGAGTGACCCTGAAGTCTGTCTCTTCCACCCCTGTATTGTACACAGGCCAGTGAAAACGGCCAAAACAACCGTCTGAATCTACTACCTCTAAGGTAACCCCGAAATCGCCTTCCTGGCTAAATTTATGCGAGGGATTCTGAACATATACCGTATCGAGGCTGCCGGAAGCTGGGTCTCCAAAGGTCCATTTCCACTGGGTGAGCGTATTGGTTGCGGAGACGGACCTGTCCAGAAAGGCTATGGGATCCCCCTCCTTACAGTAGGGTTCATAATCGTAAAGCACCTCTAGCGGGTAGGTTACGGTGATGTTGTCTAAGTCAAAACAGGATTTTTCATCGGATACCGTAACACTGTATATTCCTGCTGTATTGATCAAGGCATTAGGTGTTGTAGCATAAGACCCTAAGAAGTTTTTCTGCCATCCATATATAAGCGTACCATTGCCGGGGTGGAGGAGCTGTGTCTCAATTAAACTATCCGGGGAGCTGCATACGAGGTAGAAATCGTCGGGGATAATATCGATGTCAGGGCTTTGATAAAACATCTTACTAGCAGTTTTCGTGGCGGTGCAGCTAGACTCGGTCTTTACCGTCACAGTTACGGTATAGGTTGTATTTCCTATGGAATAGGAATGAAATATCTCGTTGCAGGTTATGGCTGGCTGTGGCACGCAGGGCCCCACCACCCCGTCACATGTTACTGCTGGGCGAACAATGCAGGTATCTAACTCGCTACCGTCGCCAAAGTCTACGATCACCTCGGAGAACTGGTCACAGAAGATGGGTAATCTTGGAGATATTACAACACTCGCAAGGGAAGGAGAAGTACATTGCCCTAAGATAGCAAAATTAAACCCGGGCGGTTCACAGATCCGGACCCTTCTCGACATGGAGTACGAACAAGAGGTAGGAGCATTGTCTCCTACCGTGAGTGTAACCTCGTAGAATCCCGGGGCTGCATAGGTATGTTTGGGGTTTTGGAGGGTAGAGGTGGCCCCATCCCCAAAATCCCACAGCCAAGACACAATGTTCTTTGTTGTGATGTTACTGACTGTTGTATCGGTAAACGCCGTGGTGAGACCAAAACATGAAGAGTCTGTCTTAAAACCGGGTGAGAACTCCGGCAGGAAAGTAATGCTATCCGTAGCAATGCACCCGGTAACATTGTCCTGGACAGAGAGGAAATGTTGCCCTATGCCTACATCGATGGAGGTTGCCGTGGAATTGTTGCTCCACCTACGCGCGAAATCACCACTGCCTCCTGAAACGGCCGGGTCTAGCGTGACACGCGTATTACAATCCAACGGGAAGCCTGTGCCTAAGTCAAATTGGGGTGCATTCACATACAATTGATAGGTTTTGATCGTTACCCCCGGGTCCGGGCATTTGTTATCGGAGACACTTACGACGAAAGAATGATTACCGATATCGCCCTGGTCGGTTCGCCACCGAAAGCGGCCTTCGGGGTTCAGCGTGTTGTTGTTGAAAATTTGAAATACCCCCGGTTTCCCGCTTTGCAATTCCATTTTGAGAGGGACACCATCGTCATCGCTAGCGAATATGTCAAGACTGATAGAGTCCCCGGCGCAAATACTGATAGAATCGGTATCCAGTATATTAAAGTTGGACAAAACCGGCAGGTTGTTGTCACAATCTATGGTAGTCATCTGTATGGCTCTTTTTACCCAACCTACCCTTGTACCATTCCTATACTCTTCTACTTTAAAGTCTGTAATGCCGATCTCCAACAAGTCGGCATTGAACAATAGATCCCCTGTGTTCGGGTCCAGTTCCGGCTCGGACGAAAATGTAAGAAAATCGATTTCATTGTAGCCACTTTCGAAAACGACTTCGGTATCATAAGCACTTTTAGGAACAGTTAAAGAATATTGGAGTACATCTCCATCGCTTTCCGTGGCAGCATTGTTGAAGACCTGTGGTGAACGAATGCATGCCGTGATCACCGCCGAATTGCTGAAAGTAGGTGAATTGTTACAAGCTACGTCGAGGTTGTTCAAGGACGCATCCAAAAAGAAGTCTTCCGCATCGGGAAGCAATAAAGTGGTGATTTGTTCACTCCTGGCCGCCCGCTGCCAGAAAAAACGCCAGTCCTTGGCGGCGGGCTGATTACTAAGGTCAACAGTACCTTCATAGATCACCCTTTCTATGCCACGGGCCCCTCCACCGGAACAATCTGTAACCAGCGCATCGCACAGCAGGGGTACTTCTTGTTGTGAGATCTTTATTACGTTAAAGGTAAGCGGAGATTCCGGGCTGATATCCAACTCCTCTGCGTAATAACCAATAGGATAAAAAGATTCTAATACAGCTAGGGAGCCGCATTCGGAATAAACAGTAAGGCGGAACCTATACTGGTCTCCACCCAAACATTGGTAGGTTAATTCACCGCCGATAATATGAGTGGCATAGGAGCTACTGATATTGAGGGTCAAAAGAATGGTAATTAAGCTACCTAGGTAACAAAAGCCGTTCATTAAACAATGGGTTCAACCCTAAATAAAGCACTTTTTTAGCAATAGTTACAAACTTTTGATCTTTAACTGATAAAAATCATATAGCATAAAATGCATTTTTTCCTTCCATAGGAGGTTGGTGTGGGTTAAATCATTTGATTATCAGCATATTATGAGATTTAGAACGAAGCTAGGTTGCTGCAATGTTCTCTTTTGCATACTTAAAAATAGTAAGACAACCTATTCGGTGTCTTTATGTTATAAGGACATCGCGTGAAAATTGCTACTTCTAGTCGTAGGACCACTACGCTTAACCTACGACCAGTGCTGGAAAACTTGATTCTTTAGAAATGACTAGCACAAGTCGCAGACTTGTGCTTTGAATATGGAAACGAGAGTCTTCGACTCGGCAAAATAAAGAAGAGACTAAACCATGAGAAGTAGCGGGTATCGTGGATCGGCCGGGGAGTTGTTTACATAGCAGTACCAGGGATTACTGCAGGAGGAAGGGCTTACTTGATGTAGACTTTATTGAATGATGGCAGTTTTGACGGAAGCAGGTCGGGTTAAAAACCCTAGTGATCATTAAAAAGGCACAAGTTGCAAGCTTGTGCCAGTTCTGGGGTTGCATGCGAGTATTTGCTAATGTTTGATATTGGAATTTTTTATATTCGGCTGTTGTGGAGAATGGGTCCTGATTGAATCTGAATTTAATACCATTATATTTGTTTCGTGAGGAAAATGTACATTATAGCAGGACCAAATGGAGCAGGAAAGACCACTTTGTCTTACACGATTTTGCCTGAGATATTTGAATGTGAGGAATTCGTAAATGCAGACGAAATTGCAAGAGGCATTTCTCCCTTTCGACCAGGTAAGGCTGGCATTAGAGCTGGCAAACTGATGTTGCAACGAATAAAGGAATTAGTTAGTCAAGGGGAATCATTTGCCTTTGAGACAACGTTGGCAACTCGATCATACCAAAACCTGATCAAGTCTGCTAAAAAAGAGAGGTATGAAACCATTCTTCTTTTTTTGACTTTGGACTCCAAAGAATTAGCTATTCGACGAGTGGCAACCCGGGTGAGTGAAGGTGGTCATAACATTCCACCGGATGTCATCGAAAGAAGATACGTTAAAGGTATGCTAAACTTGTTTAACATCTACATGAAGATTGTAGATAAATGGATCCTGGTTGACAACTCTGATGAAGATTTTGAATTCATTGCAGAGGGTTCGAACTCTGAATATGTCGTCAATAATGAAAAAAAATGGTCTAACTTAAGAGAGCAGTACAATGGAAATTAGAGAAGAATTAAAAGACCTCAAAAAACAAGTGAGCTTGGGGTTGAAGGAAGCATATCGTAAAATGGCCGAATTCAAAAAGAAAAATAACAGTCCACTGATTGTTTCGAAGGGTGGGAAAGTAATTGCAATACCACCTGAACAGATACTCCCCACAACAAACGTCAAAAATGAATATTCGAGCTGAGTAACTCCTAATCGTATGTTAAGCGCAGCGATCCTACGACTTTAATAACGGAGAGAGTGTCCGCTCGCAAGTGGACTTGGAACGTATACTTGAAACCAGGGGTACGCTGGATAAATTCGAGACTAATCATCTAGTTTAAATTTTTATGACAACGTTTTTTTTCGGTATTTACTGCGCTAAGAATGATCCATTCCTTTTTGAACAGTCCGTCATTGACGAGAAAGACCGAGCGGATGCTCTATCCCGATAGTTAGGTCGTAGGATCGCTACGCTTAACCTACGACCAGTGCTGTGGTCATGAA
Source organism: Fulvivirga sp. (assembly GCA_028280565.1). Classification (GTDB taxonomy): domain Bacteria; phylum Bacteroidota; class Bacteroidia; order Cytophagales; family Cyclobacteriaceae; genus Fulvivirga. The sequence goes on along the minus strand of JANQLQ010000336.1, from coordinate 890 downwards.
GATTTTAACTGGCCAGACCCAAGTCAGTTTTTGAATACGTTATAAAACCTGTTTTGGTAGGCTGGCTTTTTTTAAGCTTCCAGCACTTTAAAGCATCTTTCAGTGTTTTGCCGTGGTTGTCGGCTAAAAAATCCCTGACATATTGTGATAGCATGTTGTGTTGGGCGATGTCCCGTTTGAAATCTTGGTCTTGCTTTCGATGTTCTAAGTCATGCCAGGCATTCACGGCATCCCCTAGGGTTTTCCCGGGGTGGCATTTTACCCAGTCCATGAAGTCACCGTGGCAGGTGAACCGGTTACCAATTTGAGACTTCATAAAATTCCTGAAATTGGGCCCGAACGAAACATTGTCGGTGATGATCGTGCTTAACGTTAACTTGGATTTAGCCCAATTGAACTTGGAGGTTTTCCTGGCAGCGGGAGCCTTCGACAGCACCTCGCCATTATTGTCCAAAGCATGCATGATCCTGTCTCGTAATTCAAACTTACTGCCTGTGTATGGCAACCCGGATTGACGGCATATTTCCACCATTTCTTCCTTTAACCAGTACCACTGGTTGAATTCTTTCCCTGTTTCGATTTGATCAAAGCTCGGCCTTGGCATGGTCATGTTATTGATTACTAGCAGTTAGCTGATTTAACCGTGTAAATCCACAATTGTTAAAATAATTCTTAAACCAGCGGAACTTAATGGTTATGCTACGATCAACGATTTAGCAGATCTTTACCCTAGTCTCACCCTAGTGTCATGTCAAGGCTCAAATGACGTTCAAGCTATTTTTTTCGGTCTAGTTCCCAAAGTCGGCAGTCGGCAGTAAACAGTCGGCAACCCCCTATTTTGCCTACTGACCTTTGCCTACTGCTTACTGATCGAGAACTTCCCAACTTGG
>JANQLQ010000289.1 GCA_028280565.1 Fulvivirga sp. | reverse complement strand
TCACGCATATGTCTTATTTTTCTTCCCAGGTTCACGGGGCGGGGTTTTGTTGTATGTTCCATAGATCAAATATATAGACTCGGCGGGGAGTTACAAAGGGCCTAACCTGCATTGATGAAGATACTAATTTGGCTTGTAAAAATACCAACCCATTACAAGCACGGTACGTCGAATACAAACTCACCCTAGTCGTAGGACCGCTGCTCTTAACCCACAACCAGGTTAGAGGCCAGGATGGATCACTCCCCCAATAAATTCAGCTTATCGATCAGTTTAAGAAATTCTTCTCGTTTATTTTTGCTCAATAAGGCAACTTGATCTCTTAATTTGATCATATTACCCTCTATGCTGTCTATATGATCTATGTTCACAATGTGTGAACGATGGGTTCTATAAAAATTTTTAGGAAGCAATTCTTCTAACTTACTCATCGACTGCAATGACATGACCTTACGGCCATCAACGGTGATGATCTGCACATAAGGACCTTGACCTTGAATGACCACTATTTCATGAAATGAGATTTTAATGATCTTGTTATCCGCCTTGATGAATAGTTTATCCGTTTGTTGTGGTGAAGTAGCATTTAGGTGATGTTTGACTTTAGGGTCTTGTAAGGAGATGACTTTGGTAATCGCCTTGTAAAAACGATCGAAATCTATGGGTTTTAACAAATAGTCTACCACATCCAATTCATAACTCTGTACTGCGTACTCTGAATAGGCGGTGGTAAGAATGGTGGCAGGTTTGTTGGGTAAAATTTTCAGAAAATCAAGACCGGTTAGATCAGGCATTTGAATGTCGAGAAACAGGATATCGATGCTATCCTTTTTGATATGGTTAAGCGCCTGTAATGCAGAACTGCAGGTAGCAACCAACTCCAACTCGGGCACTTTACTGACATAATCCGAAAGAAGTTTTCGGGCAATATGTTCATCATCGACTATCAGGCATTTCATGTATAGGGTGTTTTTATTTTTTATAGGTCACTCAGCATGCCCTAAATCTATTCATCCTTCCCGGGATAAAAGCAAAGGACGCTGGATGCATGCTCACTTTTTATTTTACAACGTAATCTTTAAGTCTAGCTGGTAAATTCGATCTTCCTTAGTTATCTCCACGGTATGTTTACCCGGGTAATTAGCTTCCAGCAGTTTTAATGAATTCGTAAGCCCGATTCCCTTACGATCCATTGGGTTTTTCCCGACTTCTTCTTTGATCGTATTTTCCGTCCGAAAATTAAGGGTGTCGTTTTCTACCTCGAGGCTGATTTTGATCCACCCCCCGGGATTGCTTTCCAGGTCGGAGTGTTTAAAACAGTTTTCAACAAAATTAACCAGGATCATGGGTGAGATCCTATGGTTGTTCGTAATGCCCGCATGGTAGAAATCAACGTTCAGGAAATCCTCATGTTTGAGGAGTTGTATGCTCAAGTAGTGTTCGATCAAGTCTTTTTCCTTGGACAAAAGCACTTTTCGCTGGTCACAATCATACAATAAATAGCGCATGATCTTGGACAGTTTCGAGATCATTTCAGCCGCTCGCTCGTCTCCAAGGTATGCAAGCCCGTAAATATTATTCAGTGTATTAAACAAGAAGTGCGGGCTTATTTGGCTTTTTAACAATTTCAGTTCGGCCTCGATTCTCTCCGCTTTATGCTCAATCTCCTGTATTGTATTCTCGTAATAGACTCTTGCTACCCGGATACTGGCCATGTAAATGGTGCCCAGGAACACCATTAATATCCACAAGGCTATCCTAACTGGTTTGGGAGCATATTGGTCGCGAGTTTGGTTCAATTCAAATAACTCGGCCATGGCGGTATGCGATAGGATACCCATGACGAACATTAGGATATTGAGGCCGATTAACAAGCCTAGCTTCCCACTGATTTTTCCTTCCCTTGCCAGGTATCCCGGGAAGAGTTTAAACCCAAACAACCAAATGACGATCGAGCCGAAAAAGAAATACGTGACCAGGTAATACGTGGTTTCCGCAAGGCTTCCCTGGTAATAGAGTATTATGCTGATGAAGCTATGCATCCCAAACCAAAGGATGTAAGGACCTACTTTGAGAAATCGTTCTGTCTTAGAAAGTGCTTTACTCATCATTACAATAATATGACTAGGTTTTATTGAAACCTTATTAAATGAATGAAATGCTGGTTTTGATGCATGAAGGATCCGTTTTGATAACTAAAAGGTCTTATTCATCACCACAGTCATTTGATTCATGTATACCGCCTGTTGGTAAATCTTTTTTTATGTTGATAGGTGACGGAAATAGTTTCGTGCCGAAATCAAAAATTATAAAGCATGAGAACTATCAATCATTTGTTCGCCATTGCCCTTTGGGTTATGTCTACACAGCTTTTTGCGCAAGATAAGCAAGATGAGATCATTGCCGTTTGGGATACGGGTGAAAAAAAAGTGGAGATCTATAAAGTAGATGACAGGTACATAGGAAACCCTATCAATTCGGAGGGAGAAAGAAACCCGGAAATCGAAGTGCTGAACCTCCAGTATAAGGAAGAGAAATGGGTAGGCAAAATATATTCCCAAAAAAGAGGCAGGCTTTTAGATGCAGAATGCCAGGTAGAAGGAGATAACCTTCTTATCGAGGTGACGGCGCGTTTCATTGCCCTGGACCTTGAGTGGACCCGGGTCAACTAATCGAATAATATTGCACATCTTATCCATGAGGTTTGCCACCATCCCCGGGTCTTTTTAGCCATAGTGAATCACACTGGTATGGGTCCCATCCTCAACCAATTATTTTATAGCGTTTCTCCACAGGAATAATAGATCATATGACTTTCTCTTACAAACCATTATGGCACATCGTATGTGGGTTACTCCTGCTCGGTAGCTCGCCCGCTTTGTCGCAGGATCTTCAACTGGCAGGGTCCAGTTTTACCAGGTTTTCAACCGCTGACATAGCTGGCTCACCACGGAACCAGCAAGTGGAAGTGAATGAATATGATTTCTTCCTGAACCTTCCCAAGCAACTCAAAAATGAGAAGACCATTTTAATTCATGGACTCCAATACCGGTTGGTGACCCCTTTCGCAGATAATGATCTCAATTTGGGTTTGGATAGACAGAACCTGCACCTCATAGGGTATCGCTTGATCGTACTGCATCCGTTAGCGAATGAATGGAAGGTATTGGTCTTATTAAATCCTACATTGTCCTCAACGTTTAACACGGCACTTGAAGGGGATGATTTTCTTTTTAACGGCACGTTACAATTCGTTAAGAAAAAATCCGACCGCTTCTCATATGGAGGTGGTATCGCCTATACGTCTAGGTTTGGAGAACCTATCCCGATCCCAACGCTTCAATTAACTTTCAGCTCAAAGAATAGTAAGCTCCAGGTACTCTTGCCGCGGCGTATCGCTTACGATCGCTATTTTGGAAAATTTACAGCAGGACTGCTGGTTGCAGCCAGTGGTTCGCGCTACAACGTCAATAATACCAGGACCAATGCTTTCGATGTCATCGAACCCGTAGATAAGTTAGCTTATACCCGGGTGGTATTCGGACCGTCCTTAGGCTATCGTATGGGTAAAATACAACTAGAGGCTTCCGGGGGCATTACAGTTGCTCGACAAGTGGAACTTCAAGGTGACCTGTTCGAAGATGAAAACTATGATATAGCTAATGGGCCATTCTTCCGGTTGGGGATCGCTATTTTACCTCCTAAAAAAGACAACAGCCGATAATTGGAATATTACCAACAGATCTACTTTCCCCTTAATTCCAAAATTATGAAATGAGCATAAGCCTAGGATTCTTAATCTACCTACTGAAGGGCGAGAAGGTTTATCGCGAATTCCATTTAACCATTGAAATTGAACATACACATGAAACATTTTATCCTTACAGTAATCGTATCTATTCCCAGTGTATTATGCGGTCAATCATTAAGCGAGCTTTACAAAAAGGTAAGCCCGAGTGTGGTTGTCATTGAAACGGAGGAAAAAGTAAAGGATACTGACGGTCATGTGAGCTATTTGGACTCACAGGGGTCGGGCGTGCTTATTTCTGACCAGGGCGAGATACTCACCGCTGCGCATGTGGTGAATAATGCGGAGCATATTACCGTGATCTTCCAGGGTGGGGAGAGGGTTCCTGCCGAAGTAGTGCGCCTCGCCATCGTAGCTGATGTGGCCCTGGTTAAACTTGTCTACTTCAATGTCAATTATCCCGCCGTTGAATTGGGAGATTCAGACCTTGTAGATATTGGGGATGATATTTTTATCATAGGGGCGCCATTTGGCATAGAATATTCACTTTCCAAGGGCATAATCAGTGGAATAGGTGAAGAGCGGTCACGAATGGCTGGTTTTACGTTTGCCGAGTTTTTTCAAACGGATGCTGCTATTAACCAGGGAAATTCCGGTGGGCCGATGTTCAATATGGAAGGAGAGGTTATCGGTCTTGTGAGCTATATTGTCAGTGAGTCCGGTGGATTTGACGGGATAGGTTTTGCTGCTACGAGCAATATCACCAAACAATTGGTAGTAGATAGTGATAGGAGGTGGACCGGGATAAACGGGGTGCTGGTGGACAGGGAAATGGCCAGGTTACTGAATGTTCCCCAGCCAGGCGGTATACTCGTTCAAAGTGTAGTGGCATTATCCCCGGCCTTTATGGCCGATCTCAGGGGTGGAGATATCCCTTTATACCTAGGCGGCCGGGAACTCAATATTGGAGGAGACATTATTTTGGAAGTAAACGATATACCTATTGTCTCTGAGGGAAGCATCATAACACTCATCAAATCCATCTTGTCCATGGATGAAGCAGAAAGAAACTCCTTTAAGCTAAAGATCCTGAGAGCAGGAAAGATACAGGAAGTGATGTTGAAATTTCCTGGCGAATAATGATCATGGAAGTTTATCACCTGGCTGGACAAGGCCGGATCAAAAGAGCTTTGGAGCCTATCCTTATTAAAAACGAAAAACCTTCTTTATCGTCATTCCTGCCTGCCTTGCAGGGTGAGCGATGCGCGAGAGCAGGAATCTGCGGTGTCGTTGAACGTGAACCTTTGTTTTAAGTGTACTGGGTTTTCGTTTCACGACTTCGCAGATTCCTTGTCACGCCTTGCCCAACGCACAAGCGGCAAG
>JANQLQ010000259.1 GCA_028280565.1 Fulvivirga sp. | reverse complement strand
TTGGAGTTGGGATGACAAAATAAAAAACGGATCGTCTTGGCGAGGCTGGCGGTGAGGGTGCTGGGGGCTACGAAGCCATCCCCTCCACGAGATATACCGCATAGACTTTGCTACCGCTTCTCGAGCAGGGGATTGCTTCACCGCTAGCCCTCCAAACCAGCCCTGGGTTCGCAATGACGATAAGAACAAGGTTGTCATAGGTAGGCTGGCGTGGTTTGTGGGCGGGTTACGAAGCTGCCCCCCTCTTGTGTGTGATCGAATGGACCCTGTTCTCGTTCCACGAGCAGGGGATCGCTTCACGCCTTGCCGAAGCCAACACGCTGGGTTCGCGATGACGAAAAAACATAAGTATGTCATAGGTAGGGCCCATGTTTTCCAAACACATGCCATAGGCATCCCTACGGGGCCATGCCGCAATGACGTATACTCAAGTACCAAAGCCTGTGCATCATGGCCGGCGCGGAGTATAGTGCATCTTACCTGCTAGGTAGTGTGGTCGGGGAGGATCGAGCATCATGTTTGGTGCTTTCGCCTGTTGTCGAAATGTCCGTTTAGTAGTCTTTCCTGCTAACCTCCCGCCCCAGCACGGGATTAGGTGATTTCTCGCAAGGTCCTGGTGCAAGGTGTCTACCCATGCCTAGGTGGTAATCTTATGTTCAAAAACAGCAAAATACCACAAAATACGTCATTAGCAGGCTGGCGTGGCTAGTGGGGCGGTTACGAAGCTGCTCCCCTCTCGTAGTCTCCTGGGTGCACACCATTTTACGTTTTACAAGTGGGGGATCGCTTCACGCATCGCTAAGGCCAGCCCGCTGGGTTCGCGATGACGACAAACAGTGTCATAGGTATGAAGACGAAATGAGAAAGAAGTCACCCCTTAAACTGGTCCTAGCAAAATTTCTTGACCTGGCCCTCCTTGCCAGGTCCGCGCTTGCAACGCGGACCCATTGAGTACTACAGGGCACTGACGCCAGCATTTGTAATGCGGGTATCCAACGCATACTGTGTTCAAAACGGAAAAACCTCTCCTTGTAAAACTAGCACGGAGGTATTGGTTATAAAACGTATAACATCGAGCATAATCACAAGGGAGGCAAGTACCGAACAAGATTTTATTTCTTGGCAAAATTTAGCTCCTATGTTCTACACTATATGGATCCACTTTACTACTCAATACTCACGGCTCAATACTATGGACTGGATCATACCTCGGCGAGTTAAGTGATGGGTTACTCAAAAGCTAAACCTGGCAAAGTAGAACTAGGTGTAGTTTTATACCTATGGAATGAACAGCGAAACTAAAATGGACCTACCTTGCTACGCTGATACGATCTTTTGCTTCATCTTTTTTTCCACAAAGTAGGCCGCAATAGCCGTAAGCGTAATTATAGCTACCACCCAATAGACGAAAGCCGGGATAGGAACGGGGTCACCCTTAGCATAGGAATGCAAACCGGCCAAGTAGTAATTCACACCAAAAGAAGTCATGATAATGGACGAGAAGGCCCACACACTGGCTAAATTAAAGGTATATATACTACGCAGGCGAGGGACTAACCGGAAGTGAAGTACCGCGGCATAAAGGATGATGGATATGAGGGCCCATGTTTCCTTGGGGTCCCAACCCCAATAACGGCCCCAGGATTCGTTAGCCCAAACGCCGCCTAGAAAAGTGCCTATGGCCAGTAAGAACACCCCCACGGTCATAGACATCTCGTTAAGATACGTCAGCTCTTGGATGGAGACATTGACCCGGTCGCTGTTATTAAAGGCTTTAGAGATCATCAACCACAATGCCGTAAAGCCTAACAAAGCGGACAGTGCCAGCGGGGCGTAACTGCTGACAATGACGGCTACATGGATCTTTAACCAATATGACTTTAGCACCGGTACCAAGTTAGTGATCTCGGGGTTTAGCCAATCCAGAAACGCTACGAATAATAACGTACCACAAAATAAGGAGGCCAGCGGAAGTATAAAGTTGGACTTACCCAAAAATAGGTAACTAAAGAACAACAGGGACCAGGCCACGAAGATGGTCATTTCGTAGCCGTTGCTCCAGGGCGGGTGCCCCCCTGCATACCATCTTAACAGGAGGTTCGCCGTAAGCAATGCAAAACCTATAGCCGCCAAGACCACCCCCGTCTTTTGTACGATCTTCAACCACTTTTTAGGGCCGGTAAATACCTGTAGAAGTGCCATGATCAATAGCAGCAGACCCACCCCCCAGAAAAAGGGGAAAAGCCATGTGAAGAGATTCAGGCGGTTGTAAAGTAATTCCGTACGTACCTGCCGCGAGCTGGGGCTTACTGCTTTGCCTAAAACAGCTTGGAAAGTTTGTATGTAGGCCAGGTTCTCGTCTGCCTGGTGCCAGTCGTTCTTAAGCCGGGCTTGTTGTATGCTATGAAAATACTTGGGTATGATACTTCTTACAAAAAGCGAATCCTCTTGCGTGAAACCCGCTTGGTGAAACTGGTAACTGAACCAGGTGTTGTCGGGGTCTCGGGGTTGGGGAAAGATCTTCAAATAACTTCCTGTAAGGGCTTGGTATACAATATTGAAACGCTCATCAACTTTTAGTATCTCTTGGTCAAAACTTGTTCGTTCGGCTGGTTTTTTCCTATTGGCCTCGTCCACCCAAGCGCCCAGCTTGTAGTTACCGGCCTCGTCTAAAAAATCTTGGAACGCCAGGTAAGGGCTGGGCGTCTTTTCCAACCGGGTAAAAATGGCGCCACCCTTTTCTACATCTACTTTCACGAGCGGGATATATTGCCAAGCCGCCGGATCAGTATGTATGGAAAGAAAGACTTGGTTACAGTCCATCTTGATGGCTGAGCCGCCTTCGCTGAATTTAAAGGTGACCGTTCGCATCACTTTCCGAAGAAACTCCGAAGCCAAAGTATTGATAGGCTTGATCCTGCCATCAAGGTCTTGCACCAGCAGCTGGCCAAAAGCCGCTGCATGGGCAGGGTCCACGTACTGCCCCGCGATCAAGTGAGCCAGTTCCGTGGCAGGACTGGCAGCCAGCTCTTTTCCATGTTCCACAGCATTAGGCGTGACGTTCGATTTTGCCGGTGTGACCAACGCGAAAACCAAGATCAAACTTGTGCTTACCTGCCGTGCCCTCAACTGCTCCAGTTGACGATTAAGTTGGTGGAACCGCGACCCTTTGCCGAAAAGCGCCAGCAGCATCCCCGCTCCCATCATAAAGTACCCCAGGTAAGTAATGCGCGTTCCCCACCAGTCACGGTTCACAGACAACACGGTGCCTTTTTCGTCCAGGTCATAGGAGGCTTGGAAGAAGCGATAGCCCCCGTAATCCAGCACATTATTCATAAAAATGCGGTAAGGCAGCATCTGCTCCCCATCTATCACGGTAAGTTCACTGGCATAAGAAGAAGGGCTGGTGGAACCGGGGTAACGTTCTAACTGAAAATCATTTAAATGAAGGCTGAAGGGCAAAGGAATAGGCTTAGGTCCATAGCTTAACCTTACTAGGGTGCCATTGTGGTCCACCATCTGCGGAGAGCCCAGGAGACCCTCAAAAGCCTTAAGCACTACGGTATCCAGTTGATCCTGGCTTTGCAAGGCCACTTTCAATACATTGGGTAACACTTTGGCCGCTTCCTTGTCCTTTGTAGTACGATAATCGACCACTTTCCCTTCGTGTATGGCGCTGATCACGAACGAAACCGTACCGGCCTGGTAAAGAGTGCGGGTTTTCAATTCCACTAAAGTATCAGCCATTACGCTACCCACTTGTTGGGTAGCCATGGTCATGTATTGCAATGGCCGTGGAGAGTGCAAAAAGTACTTTCCATTTCCTGGAACAATGTTGATCGCGCCGTCTTTCCAATGGTCAAAACTGAGGACCAGCGAGTCCCGGGGCAAAGATTTCCCCCGGCGCAGGAGCTGATCTTCCCGGCCGTTTTCATTGGCTGTAGCTACTTCCAGTACACCACTGCCTTCCTTACCCGGAACGATCACCTCCTCCGCGGTGGGAATATAGGACACACTACGGAGCCATAAAGGTCGCTCACGGGTACCTATGTTTTCCTCGAATTGAGGGGGTGTAAGCACTGAAACGTTAAGGGGTTTCTCAAAATACTTGACCGGGCCTTCGTATTGCAAGGTAGCTTGCAGATAATGTTGCTGTGATATTAGCGTGTTGGACCTTTGCCCCTCCCTGATCCGCACGAGTCCTTCCAAGCTTGTATACCGCGTAACCAGCGCTCCTAACAAAATCGTGACGAAAGCAATATGGAAGATAAGTATAGGCCATTTTTCACGACGAAACAGCCGGTAGCGAAAAATATTCCCGATGAAGTTCAACCCCAGCCCGATCATTAACACTTCAAACCACCAGGCATCGTAAATTAGGGCGCGGGCAGCAGGCGTACCAAAATCATTCTCTACAAACGTGGCATAGGCCATGGATACGGCAAAGGCCAGTAGCAACACTAAGGTGAGCTTATTGGAGAATAAGAGCTTTAATGCCGGGTGGTCCAGCACCCGTCCTCCTTGTTGAATGGGCTGCTCATGCGTTGTCACCGGCATACGATCAGTTGAGTGAAACCTCCTCTATCGGTTGAGAAGCTTCTCTATTCTTAGCCTCTTCCAGCCATTGAGGGATAATATTCTTTTTAAATTCCTCTTTTTCTTTTTCAAGTTTGGCCATATCCAAACCCACAAAAGCCTGGGCCTTTTCCTTGGTATTGATGTCGGGATAGGGCACGGGCTTGTTCCATCCCAAGCCTGCTAGCAAGCGGGACAATTTCAACCGTGCTTCTTGTGCTAAGTTGATCCCTGTGGCTACTACGCGGTTGGCCTCTACCGGTGAATGGAAGGAGCCGCCATGGGTGGCCGCCACGTAATCCCAGCGCCACTGGGCATGGCGAATGCCTTTTAAAATGGGCTCCATTTGGTCTTCCCCGGCACCAAGCTCCCAAGCTTTGCCTGCTTCAATATGTGCACGCACCAGCAGGTCTTCCAACGTGACCAGGTTACTTTTAAACTTCTGCTGGCGATCATATACGTCATTTACCAAGTCTTCCGTTTCTTCCCGGTGGCACACCTGGCAGGAGTTGACCACGTTGTTCAAAGGGGACTGGATGTGGTGATCAGTGAATTTCTGTCCACCCTCAGTCCGGTAAGGCATGTGGCAATCGGCGCAGGAAACTCCCCGTTTAGCATGGACCCCGGTCATATATACTTCGTAATCCGGGTGTTGTGCCTTTAGCATAGGAGTTTTACTGATAGGATGGGTCCAATCTACAAACGACATATCGTCATAATACCTTTCCATATCTTCCGCCGAATGACCATTTTTCCACGGGAAAACAAGGTATGCCGCTCCTTCTTTACCGGGTAAGTTTTTATTGAAGTAATACTCCACATGGCATTGGGCGCATACTAACGAGCGCATTTCTTGGTGTGTGGCCTGGTTCACATCTTTTCCCATGGCCTTTAATCCTTCTACCAGCGCCGGTCTCGAGATCCGTAAGCTCATGGTGTTGGCGTCATGGCAATCCGCACAGCCTATGGCATTCACAACTTCGGGTCCTTTATCCGCCCATTTGCCTTCGTAAAATTCAGTAATCCCGATCTCATTCATCAACCGTGGCACGTCAGGGCTTTTACATGTCCAGCAGGTGCTGGGCATAGGGCCGGTGCCCGGGCCGGTAGGTCCGCCGGTACGTAGGCTATTGCGCGTGTCTTCTATCGCATAGTAATGCCCCCTGCCCTGGTTATAGTCTTTTGAAAAGCCATACCCGGCAAACAAGACCACCAAACGCGGGTTCTCTTCTAATATGTCCCGTAAATTGCCTCCCCCTTGGTAACTCACAAACGAGGTATCTGCCGTACGCATGTAAGACTGGTACTGGCGGGGAAAGTTTTTGCCCCAAACGGCATTTCTTGGCTCGCCTGCGGGGATGTTCACCTGTGGCTGGTAAGCAAAGCGTGACTCCGCCTTACGGTCCATGATGCTGGAGGCTAACATGCCCAGCAGGAAAACCACCACAACGGTGGAAAAAAACAGGAGCCAATTCCGGGTTTTATTGCTAAGTGCCATATAAATAGGTATTTAGGGTTGTGAATTATCGTTCATTGCTTTTTCGAGCCAACGGGGTACAAAAACCTGTTGCTGTTGCCTTACCGGCAATGGCTCAATTTGAAAACCGGTAGCAGAAAGGCTGCGTACCCGGCCATGGGGAGTTTCCTTGTGACACTCCCAACAGGTACGATCTATACGGCTGCCCAGGTGACTATCGACCCATCCCGCCATCTTTGCATCCGTGACTTGCGAAAAATGGCAACGTATGCAGTTATCTTGGACGGCTTGGACACTTGCAGGCTTCATTTTGATGACCTGCGGCTCCAATCGCAAGGTGAACATGGCCGCATGATATAAGCCATCTTTGGCTTTGAAATAGTATTTATTAACTACGTTATCCTGCGGCACATGACAATCATTGCAGGTGGCTACTTCGCGATGCGAACTATGATCCCAGGTGATATACTGGGGGGTCATTACATGGCAATTGATACAAGTGCGGGGATCTTCCCCTAGGTACGAAGCTGCGTTAGAAAGACGCAAAATAAAAAACCCCAACCCCACGATGGCGCCGCAAAGAATCACGACAGGGATCTGCCATTTCTTGGGGGGAACCAGTTTTTTAAGCCATGACATGTCTTGAGCTGTTAAAGTGACCTCAATTTTTCGAAAAATCCTGTCTAAATACCGCTGGGGCAAAATTCACCATGAACCAAGCCCAGTTGTTCAGGGCCGTATGATCTCCCGGGGTAGCTTTAATGGCTTCCATGGAAGAGCCTGCAAACATTTGGGAATATCCCAAGTTAACGGTAAAACCATCCGCGGGCCGCCATACTAATACCAAGTCGACCTCGGTCCCCAAATATTTTTCAATCTCTTGCCCGTTGTCTGACGGATCATAAAGGTCAACAGGGCTAGAGAAATAATGCAGGTGACCGACCAGGTTGGCTTTGTCATTTAACTTCCAATTGGTCTTTACGAATATGTCATTCAGCCCGGAAGCCGTCGCGGCCTGGCCGTGAAAGTTGCCTACATAAAAATAGTCCATGAGGCCGTAAAACTTGTGATTTGTTCCATACAAAGGGGCAAACGAGTTATCCTTAGTATCGGTAAGAGAGGTCCCGGATACATGGTCCATTCCTAGGGTGAGGGGTGTAAGGTTGGTCTTAAAGGTGATGTAGGCAGAGGCTAAAAATGCGGAAATCTCGTTGTCAACGGCATTTCGCCCACCTTGGTAATAAAACTCACCGCCAAGCGTCATCTTCCCTACTTTGTGATTGGCAATAGCCGCGTAGGTCTGGCGAAATGCTACCGTGGTATCTTGCTCGGCCGTCACCTGCCGCCCATCATTCTGAAATAGTAAGGATAGATCGGTACGCGAAAATCTTTTTTGAAACCACGCAAATTGCATGGCTTTATAGTTGTTTACGCCCGTGTAAACCGTATTGGCTAATCGTATGGGCTCAGGCGGGCCAGCCGCCTGGTTGAAGGCAGTACCTGCATGTAATTTCCATTGTGCCGTATCATCTTCATAGATGAAAAGAGCGAGGTCGTGGCTTCGCCCCTGGGCCGCCCAGTCGAGATCCCCAAGAAAGCGGGCATTGTCATAATCCAGCGGCATTCGGCCAAGGCGCAAGGAAAATTTTGAAGTAAAGAAGTATTCTCCCCAGGCCTCGTACACGTTGAATAAGCTTGGGTCAGATTTAAAGACCTGGTCTACCGCCCCCCAGACCCTGATATCCTGTACATTCATTTTTACACGGAATTTATCGGTACGGAAGCCAGCAAATATCCTGGAGCGTTGCTCGATGAAAAATGCTGCATCGCGATCTTCGTCGGTCAAGGTTTTGAAGCCGTTACGAAATTCACCGCGTGGTCTTATCTGTGCCCCTATCGTAAACTCCTGTGCTAGGCCCTGTGCTACTACCATGAAGACCCAAACCAGTGTGAAAAAAGCAGATCTTTGGTAAAATGTTATCATAGGCTAAAGTACTTTTTTACGTTTCAAATCGGTTACGATCATGTAAATGGTGCTGGCAATCGCAAATAGGAAAAGAGGCTGGGCGATGAAGATGAAAGCAGCCATTAGATAGGGGGTGGGGAACATGATGTAAAGGATACAAATAATACTTCCAATGAAGACAAAGAGCAATTCGGTCAAAAATACTTTCATGGCGATGGTTTGGTTTCTGACGTTGGCGTAATACTTTGTAAATAGGCCTTGAGCTTCTCATCAGCGACTTTATCGGTCATTAGCTTTTCGTAATCTTCACTACCGGGGGTACGTTGTAGCCGTGTAGGATGTGCGCGGCCATGGCAATTCAAGCAGCTCACCTCGTTACTGGAAAAGCTCGCCAGCAGTGGTTGATGTACGTCCACGGATTCAAAGCTTTCCGTACCGGAATGGCACGAATTGCAATTGGCATTGCTAAAAGCGTGACCGGAGATGATAGGCTCTTCGTAAGTAGACGTGATATAGCGCATCAGGTGACGATACCCATCTAACTTGGCTTTGAAAGTACCGTTAAGACCATAGTCTGTATGGCAGCTATAGCATTCGTTTTCGGAGATCCAGTTGTTTTTAAAATGCCGGGCGGCGAGGGTCATACTTTCGGGGTCTTGCATATCATTGACCATGGGTTTCATCACATGGCAACTGGAGCAAGATTGGGTGGTTTTACTGTGATCGAAAACATAGAAGTTACCTAGCAGGCCTAACAATACAGGGCAAACGATCAAGGCAGCAAAGGCCATACGCTTCACATTGGGAAGTAGGTCTTTTCCCTTTTTAAAGATCCAAAACAAAAGGCCGAATTGCGTTAGAAACAGGATGATCCCCAGGAATTGAACTAGCTCGACTTTTGTGATCATAAGGGTTCCAGTTTTATTTCTTCAGGGTTTAATTTCCTCACTTTTACGGCCGTCACTTTGTATTCCGGCTCTTTTGACACGGGGTCATAATGATCTGCCACCACCTTATTCACGAGGAATTTAGTATCATAAAACGCCGCAAAGATGACCCCTATGGTCTCATCTTCTGAAAAGACCACTCGCCCTTTCAAGGCCCCGAACTTGCTGGAAACTTCTATGGGGTCTCCATCCTTTAGCCCTAACCTCCATCCATCGTATGGATTCATTATCAGCCTACCCGGTCCTGACCCTTCCGTAAGTTCAGGTATTTTATCCGTCATGGTGCCGGTATGCCATTGTTCAATGACTCGCCCGGTAGTAAGGTAAATGGGGAATTGCCCGTCCTTTTGCTCATCGGAGGGAATGTAAGGTCTCAAAAAGACTACGGCACGATTATCGGGTTTACCATAAAACTGGATATCACGGCCGGGCTCCACAAACGGATCTCCCTTTGTGTACCGGCGTGGAGTGCCGGGATGGTCTTCCGTAGGGCATGGCCATAAAATACCCCGCTCTTTTCCCAGCCTTTGCCGGGTCATCCCTTCGAAATTGTAAACGCTGTGGGCGGATATTTTGCGGTATTCGTCCCAAACTTCGGGCGCTGTTTTTGCAGAGATCAGCTTTCCGTGTCCTAATCTCTCCGCTAGATCTACGAGTATATCCAAGTCACTGCGGGCCTCCCCCGGTGGGTCCAGCACCTGTTCTATAAGCTGGTAGCGGCGCTCGCTTTGTCCATAAACGCCCTCTTTTTCTATCCATAGGGCTGCTGGCAGCAGCACATCGGCTAATTTTGCGGTTTCTGTATCTTCAAATATCTCTGCCACCACCAGGAAACATTTCTTCATGGCTTCTATGGCTGCCCCCAGGTTGGGCAGGGATTGTGCCGGGTTAGTACACATCACAAGTGCTGCCTTCACTTTTTCTTCGCCCATAGCGCGGAAAAGGTTTACCGCATCGTAGCCAGGTTTGGGGTTGATCTTTCCTTCGGGCAGGTTCCAGATGTCCTCCATTTCACGACGATGTTCCGCTTTGGCTACTAGCCTGCCATTGGGAAGCAAGTGGGCCAGCGAACCGGTATCTCGCACCCCCCCGCAGGCATTGCTCTGCCCGGTAAGTGAGAATGGTGTCGCTCCCGGGCGACAGATATTGCCAGTAAGTAAGTGAAGGCTGTTGAGGCAATTGTTAAGAAATACCCCTTGGGTACGTTGATTTACGCCCATGGTCCACATGGACATCGTGGCGCCTGAAGTGGCAAAGTCATAGGCCACCTCCCGAATATCACGAGCGGTGATCCCTAGCCGGTCTGCCACTTTTTCCGGGGTATAATCCTGCAGGAAGCGCTGGTATTCCTCGAAGGTGACTTTTTCTTTCCCATTAGAAAAACTGATATGGTCGGAGATCATACGGCGGTCCACAAGGTTATGGGTCACGATCTCATAAGCCATAGCATTGAGCAGCAGCAGGTCTGACCCTGGCACCACCGGGAGGAACTTATCTGCCCGCTGTGCGGTAAGGGTTTTCCTGGGGTCCACCACGATGATCTTTACCCTAGGGTCTGTCTTTTTGCGGATCATGATCCTTTCCCACAAGGGGGGATGGCATTCATACATATTGGCCCCCATGAGGAAAAAGAGATTCGCATGATCTATATCGGCATAACAGCCGGGCGGCTCATCCTTACCGAAGGTTTGTGTGTAGCCTACGGCAGCACTGGCCATGCAGAGCCTGGGATTACCATCCACATTGTTTGTTCCTATCCCTGCCTTGAAAAGCTTATTGGCAGTGTAGGATTCTTCAATATACAGCTGCCCGGAACCATAATAGGCCACGCTATCGGGGCCATTTTGTTCAATGGAGGAGCTGAATTTTTCCGCTACCAAGCTCATGGCCTCCTCCCAGGTGGCATCAACGAACTTGCCGTTTTTTTTGATCTTGGGTTGGGTAAGCCGGTTGGGGATCTTATTCAATTGGGCTAGGGTAGCGCCTTTTATGCAGATCACCCCTTTGTTGTGGGCCTCCTGGTCACCGCGGATACGTACTACCTCATCATTATTCATGCCCAACATTACGCCGCAACCTGCACCGCAATACCTGCAAACTGACTTCCGCCACGTACTGGCCGGGTCTTTCCCGGCAATGATCTCGGTTACTCCCCAGCCCCCAAGGCCGAGGCTGATGACCGCTGTAGCTCCCCCTGAAAGTTTTATAAAATGTCTTCGATTGATCGGGGGTTCATTATCGGTGGGTTGTTGAATTTTACGGGCCATTTGGATTAAAATTCTTTAACAAAGATACAAATAATTGGTGAATTTTTTTGATTTTAAGGGCAACAGGCTAAGAATGAGACGATTACCAAAAAAGTACGAATAGACATGGCGTTGGTAATTCCAACTGCCGATCGATTTTAAAATGCGTACACACAGGAAAATTACATTGGGAGGAGTTAAAGTATTAAATATGGAGTGCTTTAAACCATTTTATTAACACTTGTTTATTGCTTAAACTGTGGAATCCAATTGCTTTTACATCGGTATTCCAATACTCAAAAGCCATTCTTTGATGACGGCGGCTTTTCTGATCATGGTAAGGAATTTATCCATCCATTAGGTCTCTATCACCTGTTTCCTAAGCAAGCAAAAACAATCGTCAAGCTACAATTAAACGGTGCATGTATTTTTTATCGCCTTAGCAGGGTATTCACTTCATTTCGTTCTCGTGGATATTGAACTATTATTTCACAGTTAGGCATGAATAATTTGACTTAATCCTTAAGTTTACAATTATTTATAATGGTTCTAAATAAAAGATGGGGATCAAGCTTTTTCACGGGGGCTTACATGGATGTGTAAACAGTTTTGCGCTAGGGCTGATCCTATCCATTGTCCCACTTTTTCATTCGAAAGTAGAGGCACAAAATCAACCGGCCAGCAGAAAAGTAAAGGGAGTGGTCTACGGGTTAGAGAACAATTTGGCACTTCCCTTGCCGGGGGCTTCGATTTCCATAAAAGGTGGGTCCACCGGGACAGTTACGGATAACGATGGAAAGTTTGTTCTTACCGTACCCGGTGAGGACATTCACAAAAAAGAGCTGCAAATATCTTTTATAGGCATGGAGCCCTACACACAGCGTATCGGTAAGCTCACCGAGTTCGCCATCTATTTGGAGCCCTCCACAACGGAATTAGACGAAATTGTGGTGACCTCTTCCTATGGTACATCAAGGTTAAAAGAGGAGGTAGTAGGCAGTATTGCTAAAGTATCCACCCAGGATATTGCGATAGAACAGCCGGCCGTTACCTTCGACGAGTTATTGGAAGGCCAGGCCGCAGGGGTATTGGTAGAAGTTAATCCTGTGCTGGGTGGCGCTGCTTCAATTGATATTCGGGGACAGGGCTCGTTAACGCCCTTAAGTGCTAATTCATTAGGGACCTCTACTCAACCCTTGATCATTATTGACGGCATTATCTTATCTGAAGAGACTGGCTTAGAGGGGAACCCGTTTTTCGATTTGGGCACCGGTAATCTATCCGAGGATATCCTGAACCCTTTAGCCAAAGTAGGTGTGCAGGACATCGAGAGCTTCAGTATATTAAAAGATGCCGCAGCTGTAGGTTTATATGGCGCCGATGCCGCTAATGGCGTGATTATCATCACCACTAAACAAGGCAAGGGGGGTCCTGTACGATTTAATGCATCGGTACAGGCAGGTATTAACACCGCCTTCAACCGGTACGAATCTCTTAATGGGGAGCAATACCAACAGGTATTAAATGAGTACTATACCAATAATGGTGAATTAAATAACGTACGTGACTGGAATGGCGTAGATACGGACTGGTTCAACTTACTCAACCGGAATGGCTCCTTTAGCCGCTATAATCTCTCTGCCAGTGGGTCGGTAAAAAACTGGCGGGTGAGAGCAGGCATGGGCTACCAAAAAACCAACGAAGCACAGCGGGAAAATACCTTTGAAAAACTGAATAGCTCCCTCAAGCTTGGCTACGGGAAGGGTAATTTTGATTTAACACTGTTCGTTGCTCCATCGCTTGTGGTGAAAAACAGTCCCAATACCTTATATGCTTATGCCCTGCCCCCCACCATACCTCTTTACGATAACGATGGAAACTACACTTTCGTGCCAACCTACGGGAATCCCGTGGCGGTATCCAAGCAAAACAAAGCAGAGGCGAAAACCATGGCTGTCCTCAGCAGCCTAAAGTTAGATTACGCCATTTCAAATAGCTTGGCCATTTCAACGCTCTTTGGCCTCGATGCATCCTACAAAGACGAAGACCGTTTCTTCTCTGGCTTGAATGGAACGGGAAATTTTTCGGATGGCACCCAAGGCAGGCGCGTAATACGGGACAGGGATACTAGGAAATGGAATTGGAATGGTTCATTAACTTACACACCCACTTTCAGCGGCCATCACTCTTTTGACGCCCTGGCCGGGCTGGAGCTGCGGGGTGAACGGGTAGATTTTTCTTTTGAAAGAGGCGATGGGTTTGATGACTTTACAACCCCCCAGCCCGTAAGCCTAGCGGAAGAGCAGGATAAGCAAAGTGACCATTCCACGGCGACGGCACGTTCTTTCTTTGCGCAAGCTAACTATGATTATGGTAAGCGGTATTTCTTATTGGCCAACTTCAGGGTAGACCAAAGTTCCGTTTTCGGAGGTGATAATAACACAGCCATTAACGGGGGCCTGGGGGCCAGTTGGAATATCAGCAATGAACGTTTTTTGAAATCGAGCAATTTCGTCGATTTTCTCAGCCTCAGGGTAAGTTATGGCAGGACAGGTAACTCCAGGATCGGCACCTACGCAGCGGTGGGGTTGTATGACATAGGAAACACATACTTAGGTTACCAGTCTGGTTCCCAGAATGCCGGGTTAGACACCGATTCTCCCCCCAATCCAAATCTTGGATGGGAGGTTAATAAAAAATTCAATGTGGGAGTAGACTTTCATTTCCTCGATAAGTTCGAGGTCACCACCGAGTTTTTCAGGGACAACATGGAGGACCAAATCGTTACCCGTGATGTAATTGCCGAATCAGGCTATAACACCGCCAAAATAAACGGTGCGAGTATGTACAACCAGGGAATTGAATTTAGCGTGCGGGCGCAGTGGTTTGCAAATGAGAATTTTTCCTGGAACTCTTCTTTCAATTTCACCCGTATCGAAAACGAGGTAACTTCCCTATCGGGCCTGGAATCTGACTTTTCTCAAGCATCAAGGGCGCGGGCTCAAAGAGTAGGCTTTCCCACTTCCACGCTTTGGGGCTTCCAGTTTGCCGGGATAGACCCTTCAACAGGACGGGAGCTCTTTCATGTAGACGGTGAGATCTATGAAGCAGCTATGTTAAGGGACTTGTTTGACGCAACGGATTGGATTCCATTAGGAGATACACAACCGGAGTTTTACGGGGGGTTTAACAATACGTTTACCTACAAAAAAATAAGATTGAATATTATCTGCTCCTATACATATGGGGGCGATGTGCTGGTCAGCAGGCCGCTCATTGACGGGTATAATGATATAGAATTCAGAAACCCGTCAGTAAATGTCTTCTACGACGCTTGGTACGAACAGGGAGATAGG
This sequence comes from Fulvivirga sp., assembly GCA_028280565.1. Classification (GTDB taxonomy): domain Bacteria; phylum Bacteroidota; class Bacteroidia; order Cytophagales; family Cyclobacteriaceae; genus Fulvivirga. The sequence continues at coordinate 39,201 of JANQLQ010000259.1, read as the reverse complement.
GCTTCTTTACCCGTGGTGACAAAGGGTAATCCCATCGTCAATAACTCCTCCAAATATGTGTACGACAACAGTCACATTAAACTAAAGTCTATCAGCCTCGGCTATAGCCTTCCCGTGGAAAAATACAAGCTGCCATTAAAGTCATTAGATATTTCGTTAAACGGTTCCAATTTATTCTACTGGTTCAGGGAAAAAAGCCCCGACAATGTAAACGGCATAGCCGAGTTGAGGAATGTATACCCGGAAATGAGGACCTACACCCTGACCATTAACACAACGTTTTAAACAATGAAGAACCTTCTAATTTGTTTGACCGGTATTTGCTCCTGTTTTATGGGTTGTGAAGATTTTCTTGACCAAGAACCCGGCACGCAGGCGTCCATTACAGGGCAGCTCTCGTCAAGAATAGGTGTTGAGCAAGCTTTTAGCCGTGTATATTATGACATTGAAGCCCTGTTATCCTCAAGATACATGCTTTATGCCGATGTCCAGGGAGGCAATATCACGTTCACTCCTCGCATCATCAACCAAATAGTCACTGTACCCGGGGATATTGAAAACAGTTACGATTTCTCCGATACGGAAGAAGATTCTGATTATGTGGGCTACTATGAAGAACTGTATGTAATCATCAACCAGGTAAATGTCATTTTAGAATATTTTGACGGATACAGTTTTTTTACGGACCAAGAGAGAAGTCAATTACTGGCCGAGCTGCTTACCATGCGGGCCTTTGCTCATTACTTGGTGGCCATCCATTATGCTCAAAATTACAATTATACGCCAGGTGCATCGCATTTAGGGATCGTTTATAATACAAGAACACTGGCGCTAGGGGTGGACTTCCCCGCCAGGCTTACACTATTGGAGACCTATGACTTCATTAAAGCCGATCTAGACGCCGCTTTGGCCTCCTTCACGGATAACACCTTATTATCTACCGAACCGGCATATGCCTATTTCAATAGGATCTCAACACTGGCGCTATACGCACGCATCGCCTTGCAGATGAACGATTGGGAAAAAGCCCGGGCTTTTTCCAACGAAGTCATCACCACTTCCGGGATTGCTTTGGCCACAACTGGAAACTATGTAAGCGAATGGGAATTAAATGAAGACCCGGTGAGCGAAGTGATCTTAGAGTTTAGTGCCCCTAGGGATGTTGACGATGGTAGTATTAGCAGCAGTATATCCGAATATTTTATCTATAATTCAACTAATAATTATAAAGATTATGTGGCTTCCGGGGACTTATTGGATCTATACGACACTGTCGATATTAGGTCAAATATGTTCCTCGAGATTAACCTGGCTACCTTTTCTAACCAAGAGACAACAGCGATGCCTTACTACTTTACCAAAAAGTATCAGGGCAATGCTGGCACTACGTGCATCCGGCTTTCCGAAATGTTTTTGACCAGGGCTGAGGCAAATGCGCGGCTGAACAATGTAGGGGAGGCGTTGACAGACCTGAATACCATCCGCGAACGAGCGAATTTGGCGCCTCTCACAAGCACGGAAAACATTTTAAACGAAATATTCTTGGAAAGAAGGCGGGAACTGGCTTTCGAGGGGCATCTTCTATTCGATATCCTGCGATATAAGAAAGATGTTACCCGAGAAAAGGGCTGTCTTAGCCGACTTTGCAACTTGACCTACCCCTCCAACTATTTCATTTTGCCCATCCCTTTTTCCAGTACAGGCCTAAACGAAAACATCATACAAAATGACGGTTATTAAAGTAGTCATCCTCCTTTCACTCGCTTTTTTGCTGTCGTGTACCACCGATGACACGGACATGCAGCTCGGTAATACGGCGTATGTCAGGTTTTTTCTTTTGACCAATGCAGGGAACGAAGTGTTAGAATATCCCATAGTAGATACAAGTGGAGAACCCATAAGTTACTATGAAAAGGATAACATCAAGGTATTGAAAATACCGGTAGCTTTGACCTACCCGGCTATTGACCAAACGATAATAGCCACCTTTAGCAGCGAGATCCATGGCGATTTAGACCTTACCATCGAGCCGGAAGGTACGTTGACATTTACACCCACACAGTTGGTAGACACAATATATGTGACGGTTAATGATCGGTGGGATTTTACATCCACTCAACAGCTGGACCTGGCACTGGTAGCTACGGATAATCCCAATGTCAATATTGGGGCTCCCAATAGCGCTTCTCCCAACAATACATTGACGGTGGATTTTCAAGCGCTTTCCTTCCAGTATTCGTTTAACACGAACAAAATCACAATAGAGGGTGAAATTGGCGAAGAGATATACTTCAATCTAGACCTTCCCAAAGGCTATTTCCCCGGGGATATCGATGATAACGACATTTTCAGTTTTACCAATGGTTTCGAATACACCCTGGCCCGGGAAAGTGAGAACACTAACCGTATTGACTACAAGCTTACGCTGGAGGAAGATATTCAAAATGATTCTTTAAGCTTCATAAGTACCATTAACCTATTAGAGAACAACGGATATGTGCCCAGAGGTAATACTGTTTTGCTAATTGAAAAACCGGTAAAAATTGAGCGCGATTTGAGTACAAACCCAGCGGCAAATTTTTATAACCTGTCGGACACGTTCTTTAGAACTTATGGCGAAAACTGGGGAGATTTTAGCAATACAGGGGAGTGTAAATGGGGCTCCTTTTTTGCCTTTAGCTTTCCTGTAGTTGTTGAAGCCGATGATCGAAATGCCGTGCTCTATGATGACAAGGGAACCAGTGACCCCTCTGATGACATTTACCACCATGCGTTTAAAATAGGGTTTGACAGCAGGGTAATCGAAGGTTCAACGACTAACTCTTTTAACTTGAAGCGTTGGTTCAACAATGAATCAACCCGGGAAAATAACTCTCCGGGGTTCAATGTTGACCCTGCGTTGGAGTTTTTCCCTGGTGATAACGGGAATAGCACCACCTCTGGGAATGTACTGGTAGAATCACAGCCCATCACCATCTCCTCGGTATCGGGAAACTCCTACACGATAGATATCTCGGGTCAGGGTACCTACAGGGAAATAAGTCCCGGGCTTTTTGAGGTGAGTTTAACGTTCAATGCTACCAATGACGAGCTTTTTGGCGGCACCATAACCTCGGAATACAGGCTGTATAACAATGCTGTATATCCAGCACCCCAGCCTTTAACCCATAACAATTGTATAACACCCATAAACCTATAATATGAGTATCAAGTCGTTAATGTATACCGCTTTATTTGCTGCCCCAATGTTTCATTGCCAGGGGCAAACTTCCAATGAAAGGCTTCAATCGCCCGCGGAAGAAAAGCCGCTCACCTACTTGGATAGTAATGAAGACTTTGAATACTTGGACGAAGATTACCGCATTTCCATTCCGTCCCACACCTTCGACTCCACTTATCAGCTCTATCCTTTTAGGACAAAAAACCCAGGGAGTTTTAATTACGAGGATTCATTGTCGGTGGTACTTGCTATAAAACATAATGGCTTCAATAGGGCGCACCGGTATGAAATGTATAAAGTATTGTTCAGGCTGGAAACTGTCGGCTTTTATTTACACACATCAACAGAGGAGACAAGATCCCTCAAAGAGCAACTCAACTTGAAAACATGGTATGATGTGTTCTACTACTTTAAAGATTCTACCCAGCAATCGGCAATCAAAGAGAAGTACATATCACTTTTGAGAGGGCGCTATTATGATCAATGGCAGGACTCATCTATCTATGCTGCCCAATCGGCTAAAGAAGCTATGTACATTGCCTTTCACAAAGGTGCGAAGGAAAGGATAAGAAAAGTACAAGAGGAAAGAGGGATTAAACCTCGTACACACTGACCCGCCATGCACATGAACATAGGCATGAAAAGGGGTAGGAAATACAAGCTTTTGATCATCAGCGCTAGTGTGCTGTTAGGAGTGGCCGTACTATCGAGTCTTGCTGTAAAGCCCAATGGAGCGGGGACTTTGGCAGATCTTAGGGCCCGGTATAGCAGTGGAGACTATGCTAAATGGCCTCCCCCACATTTGGATAGTTTGGTGGATAAGGAAATATTCCAAGATATTGGTGTATTGCCAAAGGCTGAGCACCCTCGCTATAACCCCTATTCAAAAGAGAAAGCAACGTTAGGCAAAACCTTGTTTTTTGACCCCAGGTTATCGTCGAGCGGTCAAATCGCTTGTGCTTCTTGCCACAACCCCGAGCTAGGCTGGACAGACAATCTTACTCGAAGTTTCGGGCATGACAGGCAAACTGGCAAACGCAACGCCATGACCATCTTAAATGTAGCCCATGCCACGTCATTATTCTGGGATGGACGTGCGGCAAGTCTCGAGGAGCAGGTTAAGTTCCCGATTATGGATGCGTTGGAAATGAACGAGATCTTACCCCTAGCAGTCGATAAAATTGCCAGCATACAAGGCTATAAACCCCTCTTCACAAAAGCCTTTGGCGACGATTCTGTTACTACAAAACGTATTCAATACGCTATTGCCACCTATGAAAGAACGATCAATAGCCCTGCCACTAAGTTTGACAAGTTCATTAACGGGAATTCCGAAATTTATACGGACCAAGAGGTACGGGGCCTACATTTGTTCAGGACAAAAGCACGGTGTATCAACTGCCACAATACCCCCTATTTCAGCGATAACCAATTTCACAACGACGGGCAAACTCTTTTCGGGTCAAAGCATGAAGACCTGGGAAGATACTACATTACGAAGGAAAAAGACGATATAGGAAAGTTCAGAACCCCTACGCTGAGAGAAGTAGCACGCACGGGCCCCTGGATGCATAACGGTCACTTCCCTTCACTTTTGGATGTGGTTGAATTTTATGACTTGGGAAATCCCGCGCCGATCCAGCGAAAGTACCTGGGGACTCCAAGAGATTCTCTACTCCCCAAAACATCACCACTACTGCAAAAACTGTACCTGGACCAACAGGAAAAAGAAGCGTTGATCGCTTTTATGAAAACGTTGAGTACCCCTAACAGGAGAGTAACCATCCCTGCATTATTGAATTAAAACTTTATACCACTAAGAATATGAAAAAGCACATACTACTACTATCGCTGTCCTTACTGGCTTACTCGCTAATAAATGCGCAGGTGAACCGGGTCAAAGAAATTAATGATTCGGGGACTTCAAATTCTTCGCCCAACAACCTGTTTGTGTATAATGGCAAAGTCTATTTTGGCGCCGATGACTCCAGTGGCTCTAATACAGGGGGAGAAGATCTAGGCCGTGAACTTTGGGTAACTGACGGTACCGAGGCCGGGACCATGCTGGTAAAAGACTTAAGGCTGGGATCAGACAGTTCATCTCCTAACGCCTTTTTTGAATTCAACGGCACCCTGTACTTTTCGGCACAAGATGGCATCACCACGGGCAACATCCTTTTCAGCAGCGACGGTACCTCAGCCGGGACGTCGACTACGGGGAATTCCTTCATATTCAACCCTGCTGAACTCAACGGGCTGATCTATTACGTGAATACATCGGACGGCAACGCGTTATATCAATTTGATGGCACCAACGAGGAAAACGTAGCAGACGTGGGAGCGGGTGCAGAGGCCCTTATAGGTGGAACATTCACCGTATTTGAGGATATATTACTGTGCTACATGGATTATTCCACGGACGAAGCAACCATCGGCCGGGAGCTGTACGAATACGACCCGACCGCAGATACATTTACCCTGGTCAAAGACATCACCGGGGATAACGCAGACGCGAGCATCAGTAATTTTACCGTGCTGGGTGTAGAAGTGTACTTTGAGGCACTTAATGCGCTGTGGAAAACCGACGGAACGGAAGCGGGCACCATAGTGGTAGACGCGGCAGCCACTGCCTCCATAGCCGGGGTGAACAACTTGTATGCGTGGAATGGACAATTGTTTTTTGAAGGAGATGATGGCACAGGCGACCAGCTGTGGAAATATGACCCGGGTAGTGACATGGTGACTAACCTGAGTGCTATTGGCGGTACGAACAATAACCATGACCCGGGAGATTACTCGCCTTCAGGAGATTATTTGTACTACAGTGCTAAAGATGCCAATGATACGGACACACACCTTTGGCGAACCGATGGCACCACCGTAGAACAGCTGGATAATACCATCAAAGACGTAGATGAAATTACCGCCTTGGGTGATGTCCTACTTTTTGAGGGTGACAATGGGAATACGGGTAATGAGTTGTACTTTTATATTCCACCGGTTCCTGTCAAAGAAATCAACGATTCGGGAACTTCAAGCTCTTCGCCTCGCAACCTGTTTGCGTACAATGGTAAAGTCTATTTTGGCGCCGATGACTCCAATGGCTCTAATACGGGGGGAGAAGATCTAGGCCGTGAACTTTGGGTAACTGACGGGACCGAGGCCGGGACCGTGTTGGTAAAAGACTTAAGACCGGGATCGGATGGTTCATCCCCTTCTTTCTTTTTCGAATACAATGGCACCCTGTACTTCTCCGCACAAGACGGTATCACCACGGGCAACGTCCTTTTCAGCAGCGATGGCACGGCAGCAGGCACAGTCACTACGGGAAATTCTTTCATATTCAACCCAACCGAACTCAACGGGTTGATCTATTACGTGAATACATCGGACGGCAACGCATTATATCAATTTGATGGCACCAACGAGGAAAACGTAGCCGACGTGGGTGCCGGTGTAGAAGCCCTTGCCGGGGGCATTTTCACCGCATTTGGGGATAAATTACTATGCTACATGAGCTACTCTACGGACGAAGCGACCATCGGCCTGGAGCTGTATGAATATAACCCAGCAGAAGACACATTCACCCTGGTCAAAGACATCACCGGGGATAACGAAGACGCCAGCATTAGTAATTTCACGGTGCTGGGCGCAGAAGTATACTTCGAGGCGCTCAATGCGTTGTGGAAAACTGACGGTACAGAAACAGGCACGATAGCCATAGGCGCAGCAGCCACTGCCTCCATAGCCGGCGTGAACAACTTGTATGCGTGGAATGGGCAATTATTTTTCGAAGGAGATGATGGCACAGGCGACCAACTATGGAAATATGACCCGGGTAGTGATATGGTGACCAACCTGAGTACGATTGCCGGTACGAACAATAACCATGACCCTGGAGATTACGCCCCGGCTAGCAATTACCTGTACTACAGCGCTAAAGATGCTAATGATACGGACACACACCTTTGGCGGACTGATGGCACCACCATAGAACAGCTAGATAATACCATAAAAGATGTAGATGAAATTACTTTGCTTGGTAATATCCTTCTTTTCGAGGGGGACAATGGTACCACGGGCAATGAGCTATATAGTTTCACAATACCGAGGACACTGGTCGTAGACCTGGAAATCACCGGGACGGCCACCATGATTATTGGGACTGCACAGGTATTATCTGTCAGCATTTCACCGGCAGAGGCTACCGATCAAACCGTAACATGGTCTTCCAGTGATACAGGCATTGCAACAGTGGATGAAACGGGATCCGTAACGGCTGTAAGTGTCGGCAATGTAGAAATAACCGCCATCGCCAACGACGGATCGGGAATAAGTAATGCGTTTACCATTACCGTAAACCCTGTTTTAGTTGAAAGCATTACGATTAGCGGTGAAGCTGAAATGGAAGTTGGCGCTACTCAAACGTTAACGGTGACCATTAACCCAGGAAATGCTACGGATAACTCTGTTACCTGGGCTTCAAGTAACACCGACCTGGCAACCGTAGACCAGGCAGGATTGGTAACCGCTGTAGGTGCCGGCAGTGTAGAAATAACCGCCACGGCCAACGACGGATCAGGTGTGACAGGGAGTACAACGATTGCGGTCACACCAGTGATCCTCAGTATCAATAGCGCAATCATAGAAAATCTTAATGTTTGGCCTAATCCTGCCACAGACCAGGTGAATATAAGTTTACATGAATCTATACAGGATGTGCCTTTTTCCATTACCAATATTCATGGGAAAACGTTGACAAGCGGGATACTCAACAGCAATAATTCCGTGGATTTATCCCCATATCAAAGAGGGGTTTATTTCTTGAGAGTAGAGATGGAAGGGGTCCATTCCGTTTTTAGAATCGTGCTGCAATAGACCAGTCTTTAATTTCCCCCTAGGGCATCTGCCCAGCGCTGCTTTAGGGGGATTTATTTGTTATCCCAACTCCGAGCGTTTTTGCGAAAATGTGATATTCGCAAGGACGAAAACGATGGTTTTTATTCTTGTTATTCTAAGTTGAGATTAGAAGGATCACAGCTACTTCTATTTCTGTATCCTTTTATAATTGATCCTCCAATTCAAGCTCCAGGTCTCCCCGCCGTCATTTGAAAACTCCCAATCCCAGGTGAGGACATTATCGGTAATGTTGTAAAACACCATTCTCTGGGTAAATTTTTTGCCATCTTTTGTGTCGAAAACGGCGGTTTGGAAGATGCGTTTCTCTCCTTCAAACTTGCCGGTGAAATCATAATAGCCCCCTTGATTATCGGCCCAGGCCTGCCGCCATTGATTAAAACGGGATTGGTACGTGGTGAGGCTTGTTCCTTTAAAACCTTTGGATTGGCCTTCAAGGATCTCGAAATTTTCCTGGATCACCTTGCCATCGAGTATCCGGGTAATGTAATTGGTGCCTCTTCCAGTCTTCCCGTCGCCTTCATCCCAAGTTACTTCCCATTTCCCTAGCCAAAAATCGAAGTACTCTTCCACGTTTGAGGGCAATTCTTGAGCACCTACAAAATGGCTGCCTAAAAGCATCGCTGCGAATAATAACTGCTTCATCTTTCCTTACGTTTATGTTCCATCGCTGGAATTTAATACAGACCTGGCGCGGGAAGGTCAAATCCTATAATATTTTCCTTCATTCATAAGACTCTCTAAACGTTCACCGGGCGGATTCTGAGTTACCGGGTCAATCATTAGTTCAAAATGTCTAAAAATACAGCCGTGTGACCTCCAGGGACAATAGTCATGGTAATTGAGAAAATGGTACAATTCGATTCTGCCGGGTTTTACTTCATTTGTAACGTGCCCTAGCCACACGGCAGCCTGCTAGTAAAAGATCCATGTCGCGTAGTGGGGTTTGTGCTGTTAAAGCCAGTGGTGTGGAAGACATGGGACCGGCTAAACCTTAGCAAACCAACTTAAACCTATATACTCATGAAACATTTAAGAACGTACTTACAATGTGTGTCTATTGCCTGGCTAACATTGGCATTGCCTACGCTCAAAGCCAATGCTAATATCCAAAATGGTGTACCTCCTGGTTTCGTTTACACGGAAGGTGCCACGTTTATGCTTGACGGGAGAGAATTCTATTTTTTCACCTACGGATCAGGTATAGGAGACCCCGAAACAGAATTTATGGACAAAGAGCGTATCGATGCACATATGAGGAGGCTCTATAGAAATGGGGTAAGGGTAGTCCGTTTATGGGGCTTCAGTCATGAAGAATGGCATGGGTTCGAGATTGAAAAAGGGGTGTACAATGAGCCCCAGTTCATGCTGTTCGACTACGTGGTAAAATCAGCTGAAGCGAACGGGCTGAAGCTCATCGTAACCTTAGAAAATTATTGGAACGACTATGGCGGCATCAAAGATCGCTTAAAATGGGAAGGGATCGAAGTCGCTGGTGCTGGCACCCACGACCAGGGGCAGTTTTTTACCAACAGGCCGGCTATCGAAGGCTATAAAGACTATGTCCAATATTTCATCACCCGGGTCAACCACTACGACAGCGTGGAGTACAGGAATGATCACACCATACTAGCATGGGAACTCATGAATGAGCCAAGGTACCAGGGCTTTGCTGATGATGTGAGCTCGAGTGTGCTGAGAGCATGGGTAGACGAAATGGGGCAATTCATAAAAGAAATTGATCCTCACCATCTATTAGGTACAGGACTAGAAGGACAGGGTACAAAGTACGGTTTCGGTGCTGACGCAGGAAACGATTTCATTAAGACCCACCAGTCGCCCTATATCGATTTTACTTCCGCACACTCCTTGTACATGAGTCGAGCTGTGGAATACCGGGAAGTTGTCCTCTTCGCTAAAAAGAGTACGGACATTGGCGATGGCCCCGTTGAAGGATCTTTGAATCGACGCCAGCCGCTATTCGTCATTGAACATATACCCGTGGGCTTATGTGTAGATTTTATTCTACAGTTGCGAGGTTAGTATTCCCCAAGGAAGCAACACCATAGTGCTGATTTTGAATGTTTTCATCATTTCTCCTCTTGGATCGATTCTTTCACTTAGGAGGGTAAACCAAAAAAATAAGAATTATGAAAAAACGATCAATATTAATCACCTTGGCAATACTAGCGTTCGTCATAGGCAGTGTGCTGCAGGGATGTGTGAGTAAGAGAAAATATGACGAAGTCGTACAAGAGTTCGCACGCCTGAAAGTGGACAGTACCTACGGCGCTTATGATCTTTCAAAAGTTGAATATGAAAAAGATGCGGTCATCTACGAATTAAAAGATACCCTTTTAGCTAAGGCAAGGAGACTGGATTCCCTGGAACTGATCCTTGACCGTCAACAGGCACGGGTCAACAAAACCTACAAGATCATGGACAAGATAAGCAGGCCGGGCCTGGAGGTCACGGCTGTAGAAGGTAGGGTTAGGCTGAACATCAATGACAATATCCTCTTCCAGTCCAATAGCGATGCCGTCACTGACCCGGGAAAGGTCGTGATCAAAGAAATATCGGGGGCCCTGCAAGAAGTAGATGAGGCGTTCGAGGTATGGGTCATAGGGCATACGGATAGCCGACCGTATTATTCCGAAAACCAAAGCAATTGGCAATTGAGCACCAACCGGGCGCTTTCCGTAGTGGATCTGCTCATTGAGCATGATGTTGAACCGCGAGACCTGGTTGCCGCAGGGCGAAGTAAATTTGACCCGGTGGCTACCAACCGCACGATAGAGGGTAGGAAAATGAACCGCCGAACGGAAATAGTACTGGTACCAACCACAGCATCCTATTAACCCTTTATTTGGGGAGTAACGGGCATGATCCTGTTCCTGCCCACTTATGGTCATTTTTAAGATCATTTTATCCATTGGAAGCCCTTCTTAGCGAGGACATTAAGTAACCGATATCCTCCCGGCCGAAGAGTTTTGCACCTTAAACGTTTACAACATGCTTAGAAATATTTTAACCCGTAAAAAGACTACTTCAACTGAACTCCCTAGTTCAGATAAGCCCAAAGAAGTGCGGCAGATCCTAGATGAACAGATTGAAGCTGGGCTTCATGAGTTCAATCGTTCCGGGGCGGGTCTTTTTATATCGGCCTTTGCCGCTGGGCTTGAAGTAGGTTTTAGCGTTCTTTTTATGTGTACGATATATACCTTATTTGGGGGTTCACTAAGCGCCGAGGCTTTGCATCTCTATTTATCCTTATGCTATCCCATCGGGTTTATTTTTGTGATCATTGGCCGGTCAGAGCTTTTTACGGAACATACCGCACTAGCTATCCTGCCCGTCCTCAGCCGATCAGTCAGCCTTAAAGACCTGTTGGTGCTTTGGGGGATTGTGTACGCCGGGAACCTGGTAGGGGGATACGTCTTTAGCCTATTGATCTCACAAATCGGGATGAAAGTAGGTTTCATTGAACCACCCGCGTTTGAACACCTGGCCCATCATATGGTAGATTACGACTGGAGCACGATACTTTCCAGCGCATTGCTGGCCGGATGGATGATGGGATTGTTGGGCTGGTTGGTAACTTCGTCACAGGAGACGATCAGCCGTATATTTGTCATTGTGCTGGTCACTTTCATCATTGGAGTGGCAGGCCTGCATCATTGCATTGTAGGTTCTATAGAGGTATTTCTTGGGCTCATTACCAGTGAGCATATTTCTTTTACTGATTACTTAAGGTTCCAGGTATGGGCAACGGTGGGGAATGCTATCGGTGGGGCGGTTTTTGTCGCCATTCTTAAATACAGCCATGTCCGGTTCAAATAGGGTCAAAGAGCAATATCCTCCTCCTTTGTTTCGTCATCACCGGGCTCGTCTTCATTCAATAGGGCAAGCCCGAAGGTAAGAGCGCCTATCCTGCCCAGGAACATAAGCAAGACCACGATAATCTTCCCCATTACGGATAGGCTGCTCGTGGCTCCCATACTCAGCCCCACTGTGCCTAGGGCGGATATCGCCTCGAAGATTAAGGCATAAGGGTTCCCGTGCTCGGTCAGCAAAAGAAGAAAGATACCTATGCCCACAATACCAAAGTAAAAGAAGAAATTGGCCACGGCCATCCTGAGGCGAAGGGTGGGGATACGAACACCCATGAAAACCACATCGTGTTGACCCCTTAGCGTACACCGGGTAATGGCAAACATGGCCGTTATGGTAGTGGATTTTATACCACCTCCTGTGCCCGCAGGCGAAGCCCCGGAAAGCATCATGATGACCAGGAAAAACAAAGAGGCGTTGGACAAGTCACCAATAGGAATGGTGTTAAACCCAACAGTGGTCACCGAGGTCATCACCTGGAAAAACGACAGGAGCCATTGGGTCTCGGTAGGTTCAGCCGACCAGGTCGATTCTGATATGAATAATATAAAAGTAGCAACAAACAGGATCCAAAACGTAAAACGAAGAATGATCTTGCTAGTGAATGTAATATGCTCACTGCCCCTCGCGATCTTTTGATATAGATCAGCAAATACAATAAAACCGATACAACCCGCTAACGAGAGAAAACCAATGGTGAAGTTAAGACCGGCGTGGCCGGCATACTGCTCAAAGCCTGTGTTAAAAAGACTGAATCCCGCGGTGCAATAAGCCGAAATACTATGAAAAATAGCATTCCATACTGGATTTTCAACCGCATTTGAAGCAAAAATAAAATACAAAATCGCTGCACCCACTAATTCTATGATCAGTGAGAACCACATGACGATCTTCACGAAGTTTCGTACGTCATATTGCTCGGAAAGATCAAATTCAGTCTTGAGTAGCCGCGCGCTCAATTGGGATAATTTTTTCTTTCCGCCAACAATGATGAACGAAGCTATGGACATATACCCTATCCCCCCGACCTGGATGAGAGAAATAACGATCAATTGTCCAAAAAAGGTATAGTTATCCGAAACACTGATCGTAGCTAGCCCCGTGGTGGAGGCCGCCGAAGTTACAATGAAAAGATTGTCCAATACATTTATATTACCTTTTTGGGCAAAAGGGAGGGATAGAAGTATCATCCCGGTGAATACAAGAAGAAGATAACCGAAAATAAGGACAGTAGAGGGTTGGAAACCGGATAGGAACCGGTAAATTTTTATCACCATAAGATCATCTTAAAAATCATTACCAAAATTACTGGGCCAACGCTTTCCAAATATCGATATTTTCCGAACTTCAATGTTCAATACAAACAAGATGAAAGCCCTGGTTGTTGATGACGAGTCGGATATTGGTCTAATGCTAAGCCGTATATTGACCAAAGCAGGCCTGCAATCCGAATATGTAGACCGTATAGAAAAAGCCAAAGAACTTATGGCACAGGAGCAGGAGTACGATATATACTTCCTGGACCTGAATTTACCTGACGGTACCGGCTTCGACCTCGTGCCCTTGGTAAAGCAGCGGCAAGCAGGAGCCAGCATTTATTTTATTAGTGCCTACGATGGCGCCTACGAAAAAAACAAGGCAGAGGAACTAGAAGTGACCGGTTTTATCAAAAAACCTTTTTCAAAAGCCGATATCTTAAAGGCGCTGGAAGCCGTAAAATAACAACATGCACAACATCCTGATCATAGACGACGACAAGGACATATGCCTCCTGCTCCGTAAATTTCTATCTAAGAAAGGGTATTCCGCCCACACGGCAGTTACAGGAAAAGAAGGGGTGGCCTGGCTCAAACAAAACGAGGCCCAGGTAGTTTTGTGTGATTTCAAATTGCCTGATTATTCCGGCTTGGAGTTATTGCAGAAGATCAAAATTATCCAACCTAGTACACAAGTCATCATCATTACCGGCTATTCCGATGTACGTGTTGCGGTTGAAGCACTAAAAAAGGGGGCCTATGAATATGTCACCAAGCCCCTCTATCCCGATGAGATCCTGATCACGATAGAAGCAGCGTTAGAAAAAGGAATTTCAAAGGAGAACCGGAAGAAAAAGAAAATTGCCCGCCCACAGGGATTCGTAACCGGCGACAGCCGGCAATCACAGACGGTACAAAAGCACATCGAACTGATCGCCCCGACGGACATGTCGGTGATCATACTTGGTGAAACCGGGACGGGCAAGGAGTACGTGGCCAAAGCGATCCACGACCAGGGAAAAAGGGCTAACTGCCCATTCGTGGCCGTGGACTGTGGCGCTTTGCCTAAGGAGCTGGCCGGCAGCGAGCTGTTCGGGCACGTAAAAGGAGCATTTACAGGGGCCATCCAGGATAAAAAAGGATGCTTTGAGCTGGCGAACGGAGGTACTTTGTTTTTGGATGAGATCGGTAACTTAAGCTATGAAAACCAGGTAAAACTCTTACGCGTACTGCAGGAAAGAAAGGTAAAACCTGTAGGAGGTACAAAAGAAATAGCTGTGGACGTGCGTGTACTGGTGGCCACCAATGAAAACCTGCGAGAATCCGTGAGCCGGGGTGATTTTCGTGAAGATATTTACCACCGGCTGAATGAATTTAGAATTGAACTTACGCCACTCCGCGACAGGCCCGAGGATGTGGAGACCTTTGCAAAACATTTCTTGGCACTGGCCAATGACCAGCTGGATAAAAACATTAGTGGTTTTGAGGCAGATGCGCTCGCCCGACTCAAATCTTATCACTGGCATGGCAATTTACGTGAACTTAAAAACGTGGTCAAGCGAGCGGTATTATTAAGCCCGGGGCCGGGGGTAGAAACAGGAGCGCTACCGGAAGAGATACAGGTGCCAGCCATTTCTGAAGAAAATGAGTTTGACATTTCGTTCAATGGAAAGATCCCTTCCAGCCTGAAAAAGGTGGCCGAGGCTGCTGAACGTGCCGCCATCCAGGAAGTTTTAAAGAGAACAAACGGTAATAAGTCAAAAACGGCGGAGATGTTAGGGATTGATCGTAAAACCCTTTACAATAAGCTTAATGCTTTTGATATTAATCCCTAGTTCTACCTTGTCACATTCAATTATTGGATAGGCAGGGATTTAACGATAAAGTAGACTGTTGGGTCTCCTAATAAAAACGAAAAGACCCTTCTTTATCGTCATTCCTGCCGGCCTTGCAGGGTGAGCGATGCGCGAGAGCAGGAACCTGCTGTGTCGTTGAACGTGAACCTTTTTTTGAATGTACTGGGTTTTCGTTTCACGACTTCGCAGATTCCTTGTCACGCCTAGCCCAACGCACGGGCTGCAAGGAATGACGAGGTTGGAAAGTAATGACGAGGGTAGAAAGTAAGGGATGACGTTCTTAGGTATGGGTGTTGGATGGATTTAGAACAGGATGTGGATCCCCCATCCTTTGTAGCTAGTTGGCACTAGGTTTAAAGATAAAAGCCTAATTATCAAATATTTAAATCTGAAAAAGTAATCCTAATGACGTTTAGAAACCCCTGCACCAGGCAATTAACATTCACCCATCAAAACAGAATCCGGACTAGCGGGGTTTAGGATCGGCGATCTCCACTCGTGTTCTTGGCAGCATCTCAGGGTAATTCTTTTGCAAAAATTCGACTAGCTTTTCCCTTACAAGTACACGCAGGTCCCACGCTGTGCCAGAGTTAACGGCGCTGACCAATGCCCTGACCTCCATAGTCGTTTGGGTACAGCCTGTGACCTGTACTACGTTTACCTTACCGTCCCAAAGAGCAGTATTTAACAAAATACTTGTGAGCTCAGCTCTTAGCTCGTCCACCGGCATGCGATAGTCTGTATGGATGAAAACAGTGCCTAATATCTCAGATGTGGTCCGGGTCCAGTTTTGGAAAGGTTTTTCAATGAAGTAGGTGGAAGGCACTACCAGCCTTCTTTTGTCCCATATGTTCACCACCACGTAGGTAAGCGTGATCTCTTCTATCCTGCCCCATTCGCCTTCCACTATCACCACATCGTCGATCCGGATGGGTTGAGTGATCGCTATTTGAAGACCTGCCAGGATGTTGCCGATCAGCTTTTGAGCTGCCAAGCCCACGATAATACCGGCAATACCGGCGGAGGTAAGCAAACTGATACCGATCTGCCGGATGCTTTCAAAGGTCATAAGCGCCAGCCCTAGGGCAATGACCACGATGAGCACAATGGCTACACGCTCAAAGACACGTACTTGGGTGAACACCTTGCGTGCCTTAAGATTATCCCCGGCAGTGATATCGAATTGGTTGATCAATGCCGATCTTCCCAAAGCCACGAACTGGACCAGCAGCCATGCCCCCGCAAAGATCAATAAGACCTGTCGGCTGCGATCGAGCCATGAAAGATGGAGCTGTAAGTAGTCTAACGCCGGTCCTAACGAGAGTAGGAGGATCACGGTAAAAAGAGGCTTTCGTAAACCCTTTATTGCGTTTTCATCTATCTTGTAAATTTTTTTGGCCCGTTTGACAAGGTAAAAGGCGACTATGGCTACCAATGTTCCTGCCACCAAGCTTAACAGGACAATCAAAGCTTCATAATACGGACTTTGTAGGGACTCTAACCAATTTTTCATACCTAAACGTTACGAATTATTTCCTTTGCTTCTATTCTATCGGCCAGGCCAGCACGTTCTTTATTTCGAACTGCTTCGGGACCAGGCTCGTAGACCACGTCGATAAAAATCGGGAAGTGGTCGGAGCCGAAGCTTTCTAGCCGCTCTATCTTTTGCACTTTAAAATGATGGTCTAGGAAAATGTGGTCCAACGGCCAACGCAGCAAAGGCAGCCGGGTGTGGAAGGTATTGAAGAAACCACGGCCTATCCGTGGGTCCAACAGGCCACTCATACGGATGAACAGGCGGGTGGTATGGGACCAGGCCACATCGTTCAGGTCGCCGGCTACAATACAGGGCAGGTGATTTTTCCTTACTAACCGGGCCAGCAGGACCAGCTCGGCATCGCGCTCCAACGATCTCTCGTTCTCCCCCGGCGCCGGTGGCCGGGGATGGATGCCGTAAAAACCAATCGGCCTCCCACTTTCTAATTCCATGACCGCGTGTACGGAAGGCACATCTTCCTCCACGAGGAACTGTATCTCTGCTTCGCGAAATTTGTTTTTGGAATAGAACAACAGCCCATAGGTATTGGGCAAGGGGTGTAAAAGCTGGTAAGGATAGCGCTCTTCCATCACTCCCTGCATGGCCGCCGCCCATTTTTCATCGCATTCCATTAACAGTACCAGGTCGGCATCCTTGCGATCAATGATCCGGGCCAGTGCTTCATGATCTTCATTATACATGTACACGTTAGCGCATAAAATACTCACCCGGTCGCGTTCAGCGCTCGATCCTTTGTAGGCCAGTGATTTCTTTTTGCTAAAAATGGTGTAAGGCATAATGAGCCAGGAACAGTAGATCAAGGCAGGGATCATTATCCCTAACAGGATCCACTCGGCCTTACTCTTGTCTTTGACGACCAGGAGAATAAAAATCAATACACCGAAAGCTGTAAACTGGGCGTGCGGAAAATCAAAAAACCGGATCCACCAGTATTTAAATTTGACCAAAGGCATGAGCACCGTAAGGATGAACAACACAGACGATATAGTGACAAATAGCGTGATGACCTTATTCCGAACAAATTTTGTGTAAATTCATTATTCTATTATTCAAAGCCAAATCGAGATCCTAATGATGACGGAACCCACCTCCCTGGAACAGCTATTATCCAGCGTTCTTCAAAGCGCTCCTTATGGTATTATGACCTTCAAAGCTGTGCGAAATTCCAAAGGTGACATTATTGATTTTGAATGGCAGTTTACCAATGATACGGCGGAACAAATCGTCAACAAAAAGAAAGAAGAACTTATCGGGCATCGATTGCTGGATGTACTGCCGGGCAACAAGGAAGCCGGGCTATTCGACACCTACAAGGAGGTAGTAGAAACGGGCAGATCGGCTTCGTTCGAGCAGTTTTACGAAGCGGACGGCTTGGAAAGGTGGTTTGGGATCTCGGCGGTAAAGGTAGGAGATGGCTTCACTGTTACGTTCCAAGACATCACTGGTTCAAAAGAGGCCTACCTGAAAATTGAGCAAAGCGAAAAACGATACAGGAAGCTCTTTGAAGAATCGCTCGACCCCATTTTACTGGCGGACACGGCAGGCACGGTGGTCCAAGCGAATGAGGCTGCCGAACAGGCGTTTGAAACCGCTAAAAAGACGCTGGCTGGACAGCCACTCACCCGGCTGATCCATGATCCGGCTACTTACGAGGATCTTTTCGTAGAACTCAAAAACGGGAATAAAGTAAATGAGCTCGAGCTTGAGTTAAAAAGTTTTAAAGGTACTATCAAACCCTGTGTACTGAATGGTATCCAGCTCTATGATGAATCGGGCGAAGAGTTGGTCGGCTTTCAGTTAGTGATACGCGACCTGGCCAAGAGGAAAAAAGCCGAAAAGGAACTGGTCATGGCGGAAAAACTGTCGATGTCCGGCAAAATAGCCCGCACCATAGCCCATGAGATCAGGAATCCGCTGACCAACCTGACGCTGGCGTTGGAACAGTTGAAAGACGAGATCCCCGGGGAAGTAGAAGATGCCGACCTGTACTTCTCCATCATTGAAAGAAATGCCGACCGTATCAACAACCTGATCAGTGAATTACTGGATTCTTCCAAGCCCAAAGACCTGCAACTTATTCCACAGTCGTTAAACGACGTGGTAAAACAGTCGGTGGCCCTGGTGGCCGACCGCCTAAAGCTTCAAAACATGAAGCTGGTCCAACGGCTTTCCCACGACCTGCCGGATGTGCAACTCGATGCCGACCAGCTCAAAGTGGCCCTGCTCAACTTACTAGTGAATGCCGTAGAGGCAATGAAAGCGGACACGGGCAAGCTTACCATAAAGACCTCACGTACAGGAGATCACCAGGTAACCCTGGGTATATCAGACAATGGCAAAGGGATCCCACCCGAAGACCTAGACAAGTTATTTGAACCTTTCTACACGGCGAAAAAAGAAGGTATGGGCCTTGGACTTACTGCTGTCCAGAATATCATACACAGCCATAAAGCGGACATCCAGGTAGAAAGTATGCTGGGGCAAGGCACCACCTTCCAAATCATTTTTACTGCCCAAGTGTAGATTTTTTTACACACTAGTCTTTCGTTTTCCCCATCTCAAATGACCAAAATGTCGCTGGATACGCCCTAGCGTATTTTTTTCAACCCGGAACACTATTGGCATAAGTAGAGGTGAAGTTGAACAAAAAAATTTAAAAGATATGGAAAACGGAATAATGGAAAAAACAAAAGTTAAAGATACCAGGCCATTTGCAAGGTTAGGTTACACTAAGCTTGAAACTGCGGAATTGGTCAATACGATGAACCTATTATTGGCTAATCTAAGCGTGCATTATCAAAAGCTACGGAATTTTCACTGGAATGTGAAAGGACCTGACTTCTTCGACATCCACGAACAGTTTGAGCAGCAGTACAACGATGCAAAAGTAGCTATTGATGACCTTGCAGAAAGGATACGGGTTTTCGGTCAAACTCCTTTTAGTACCATGAAAGAATACTTGACCAATGCCGAGATCAAGGAATCAGGAACTGACCTGGCGGCTATGGAAATGGTAGCCGAAATCCTGAAAGATTATCGTATCCTACTCGAAAGCATGTTCAAAGTAGTGGAGATGGCAATCGAGCATGGCGATAGCGGTACCGAAGATATGGTGAAAGGATTCATCAAGCAAACAGAAAAAAATCATTGGATGATGACAGCTTTTTCATCCAAAGGATAATCCCATACAATCACTATAATGGCCTGGAAGGTCCGGGCTTTATACTTATAACTTAAATCATTAAATACAATGGACTCTTTAAAATTAATAGTATCAGCATCTATCGGTTTGACCGCAGGACTTGCCCTTGGGTATTTGACAGCACCGAACAGCGGGAAGAAAACGCGTAAAAAGATCACAGCCGAAGTTAATTCTCAACTCAAGGCACTAGAGGAAAACATGAACAACAAGGTGTCGGAAGTGAAAAATACATACAATGACCAAGTAAACAAGATCGGTGATACCGGTAAAACTGCCATCGATCGCGCAAAAGATCTTGTCTCTGTGAACTAATGAATGCCCGAAGGCAAATGCAGGACTATGTTAAACTTTAAACCAACAAATTAATAAAATGAACGATTTGGAATTACAACTAGAAGGAAAAATAGGGGAAGTAAAGGGAAAATTGAAACAGAAATATGGTATGCTGACCGATGATGACTTAGTCTACCAAAAAGGTATGGAAGAAGAGTTTTTTGGTAGGCTGGAGCGTAAGATCGGGAAGTCTCGTACGGAGATACGACAGGAAATTTCCAACTTGCTTAATTTCTAAATTTTCAAAGCCTGTCGGACTCTCCCAGCTTTTGTACCTGCCCGTACAAAGCCAAACCAACAGGAACTATCCACGGCCATTGCTATTTAGTTGTGGCCGTTTTTAGATCAAAACCCGGCATCTTGAACTAACTAAAAATGAGTACATCAATCAAGCAAAATTGGAAAAGGGTAAAGAAAAAATTAAAATACAAATACCCATCGCTGACCGATGATGATCTCTTGACCGCTGAAGTGTCGGAAGAGAAGTTCATCCATCGGCTCTGCGAAAAATTAGGGAAAACTAAAAGAGAGATCCGCCAGGAACTGCAGCAACTGGTGGATCCGTATGAACATGAACAGAGCTATCCATTTTTTATTTTAGGCTTAAGGAATAGCTTTTAGCGGGTATATAATCTACCCCGCAATACTTTGTCCCTATCGTGTATCATCGATTTTTAACTTAACTTACATGCATGGAGTTTAATTTACAGAAGGCATTACGAATAGTCCTGGACAAGCTGGAGAGTTGGATGGAGACGTTAATAGCCATGCTGCCTAACTTGGTAGTGGCTGTATTGATATTGGTCATCTTTTATTTTTTGGCCAGGCTCATGCGTTTGGTCGCAAACCGTCTATTGGACCGGCTTTCTGATAAGGGTGCGATCAATAATCTTTTTTCTACCTTATTCTATTTGCTCACGTTAGGAGTAGGCCTGATCATAGCCTTGAATGTGCTCCGGTTGGAACAGACCGTGACCTCACTATTAGCAGGTGCCGGTATCATAGGCCTGGCGTTGGGATTTGCTTTCCAGGATATCACCGCCAACTTTATTTCCGGTATCCTGATCGCCTTTCGAAAACCGATACAAGTAGGGGATATCATACAATCGCGTGATTTTATGGGCATGGTGGAAAAAATTGACCTCCGCGTCACCGTGATCCGTACTTTCCAGGGGCTCCATGTGATCATCCCTAACCGGGAGATCTTTCAAAACCCGGTAACGAACTACACGAAAACCTATGATCGCCGGATCGACCTGGAGGTAGGGGTATCCTATGGGGAAGACTTACAGCGGGTCAAAGAAATTACACTAAACGCAATGGATGGTATGCCAGGTCTGCTTCCTAACAAAGAAGTAAAGCTGTTCTATACCGGGTTTGGTGAGAGTTCCATCAATTTTGTGCTCATGCTTTGGATACATTACCCGGATGAGCCGGGTTATCTCGAGGCAAGGAGCGAGGCCATCATGCGCGTGAAAAAGGCGTTTGATGCGAACGATATCACTATTCCCTTTCCTATACGTACATTGGATTTTGGAATTAAAGGAGGTAAACCAATTTCCGATATGAAATTGTCCTTGGATAACAGCAAAGACTCATAGCCAATTTGAGCCCGGATTTTGCTGTTTGCTTGAAGAGCATACTTCCAAAGATGAAATGTTTTCGTCACCTCTTCCCTAATTAGCCCGCTACAATGCTGCCAAATCGCCCTTGGACCTGTGGGTAACTGGCTTAACCCGACTTCATAGACTCTATTTATAAAAACGAACTTTTAGGGATCTACATTAATAAGTATGGCGCCTCTTTCCAGGTCTTTATGGAAGGGAGTGTATCGGGTTGCTTGATCAGCTATGCTGCCATACAATACTTGAAACAGCCTCGACTGGTTTCGTCCAAGGACCAACCTAGTCATTGATCATTGATTATTCGATCAATCCAAACTGCTGGTCAAGAGCTGGTATTTGTTTCTACTTAGCTTATGCACCTTTCGTGGGCAGATGACGGTCAAAGGATATTCACTGCGGTTCCGCAAACGTAATGAAGTACCCATCGGGATCCTGGATAGTGAACTCCTTAGTTTGGTAAAAAGTAGACCGCATATCGTCTACTATCTTTACCGAGCTTTTGATCTTCTCATACAACGCATCAATCCCCTTCATTTTAAGAAAAAGTGTGAACCCGCCTCCAGGGGTTTCACTTTTCAATGCGGGGATATCTTCATGTAAGTTATCCATGGATTGCAACATTAGGCGGGCTCCTTCTTTTTGGATCATCGCCCAATGGTAAGGGCTTTCATCGGGCACAGACATCGCCAGTGTAAATCCTAAGTGTTCGTAAAATTTAAGGGATTGGCCTACCTCCGCGACCATCAAGTTTGGGGTTAGGCTTTCAAATTCGATCTCTTTCATATTCCCAAAACTAGTGCCTCATAAGTACAACATTCGTGTAAAAAAAAGACATTTTATGACCTGGGCTTAGGGTAAGAATACTCAAATAATATGTTTTATCCGTTCTTGCGATGACGACGATAGGAGGAAGAAACCATCCCCCGGCCGAGGAACGCGAATAAAGTACATCTCATTACTACAGGTAGGGGATGGCTTCACAGCTAACCCTATAATCCTGCCCCAGCGTACCTATGACATAAATACATTTTTATCGTCATCGCGAACTTCGTGGGTTGACTTCAGTGGGGCGTGAAGCGATCCCCCAGTCATGAAACGCAAAATAGATTACATTCGATCACACACGACAAGGGGATGGCTTCTTGGCCCCTGCACTGGCATCGCCAGCCTACCTATGACATACTTTTGTTTTTTCGTCATCGCGAACCCAGTGTGTTGGCTTTGGCAAGGCGTGAAGCGATCCCCCACTCGCGGAACGAGAACAGGGTCCATTCGATCACACACGAGAAGGGGGCAGCTTCGTAACCCACCCACAAACTACGCCAGCCTCGCTGTGACGATTATTTTTGTCGTTTTTGTCATCCCAACTCCAAGCATTTTCGCGAAAATGGTACCACTCGCCATGAAGATCCGTTTTTTTGCCTGTCATCTCCACTCCAAGCATTTTCAAAAAAATGGCATTACTCACAGTGGCTATAATGGTCTTTTTAGAGATTTTATTCCAAGTTCACTTAAATAGGCAGGGTGTAAACTTATTCTTTTCGGGACTTAATCTAGGAGTTAATGAATACCAAAATACCCTTTCAATGACAAGATTAATAAGAAGAGGTTTTTAATATTTAGATTAGTCTAAAATTATTATTTTACTATTCTAAATAATTTTTTAAATTTGATCAAAAATAAAGCTATGGACTTTGTCATCACCTTACTGGAAAACCAGAAAAGGTGCATCGAGAAAAAGGTAAAAAGTAATGACCTGATGCAAAAAGATAGGAGAGTTGCCTCTCAAGAACTTTCTAAGGTCAGGGAAATTAAAAGAGCGATTAAAATTCTAAAATCTAAAAAAAAGAAGTATGAACATACGTAAAGAGTTACCGGCGTTACCCTATGACAGATCAGCACTTACTCCTGTCATCACGGAGGAGACCTTTGATTATCATTATGGAAAACATCATGCTGCTTACGTTAAAAATCTAAATAATTTAATTATCGATTCTCATTTTTCTGAAAAAAGTGTGGAAGAATTGATACAAGAAGGATACGAACAACAAAATGCAGGGCTTTTTAATAACGCTGCCCAGCATTGGAATCATAGTTTTTTCTGGCATTGCCTGTCTCCGGGTGGAGGGGGTACTCCAACGGGGAAAATAAAGGAATTGATAGAAAGGGACTTTCAAAGTTTTGATACGTTCAAAGAAGAGTTTTCATCCACAGCCACAAAGTTATTTGGTTCAGGATGGGCGTGGTTAGCGCAAGATGATCGAGGTAAATTGGAAATCTTACCTATGAAAGATGCGCATACACCGCTCACAGCTTCAAAGACCCCAATATTAACTTTGGATGTTTGGGAGCATGCCTATTATATCGACTATCGCAATGCTAGACCTAAGTTTATAGAAAGCTTTTGGGAGATTGTCAATTGGGATTTTGCGAACCATAATCTACGATAACGATGAGTGAGTCCTGCATACAACATATAGAAACTTATTGGAAATTACGTACCAATGCCGCCAACCGGCTTTTTAGGGAAAGTAAATATGAAGAAGCGCTCTTAATTTATGAAGAAGCTTTGTACCGGGCAGAAGTGTTGAATAATCACCCGTCTAATGCCGTTGCGCTCGGTATCCCTTTCATGCAAGTATTTGCTATATCCTGTAACAATATAGCTTTTACCTATGAAGAGATGGGGCATGCAGAGAAAGGTAAAAAAATGCTGGAAAGGGTAGTGTATTACTTTTTGTCCCTAGCCAAGGGGGAATCAGCCTATAGGAATAAAATTCAGAATGAGCTGAAAAGGGCTGTTCTAACGTATAAAGAATTTGCGGATCGGAATGATATCTCGCTGAGTAACCAAAAAAATATGTTAGCCCGTGTGCAAGCTTGCCTCCAGGTGGAGTTACCGGTTTAGTTAGGAAAAATGACGTCTATTGTTAAGTTAAGCCTCAAATGACGTGCCGGGTACAGGATGAGTAGGTTTGAGGCTCGAATCAGTCGGCAATCGGCAAAGTGCAGTAGGCAAAAAAATGGAGGGTTGCTGACTGCCTTTTTGCCTACTGCTGACTTTAGGAACGGGATTGGTAAAAATAGCTAACCGTCTAATTACACTTTACTGAACTCTATGCCGCACATTATAACTGATGACATATACGAATGAAATTATTCAGAATTCATGGGTGAAATCCGTTACGCGGTATTGTTCACCCCAAGCTGGGCAAATTCCCGGTAATACAAACGTTCTTTGAAAAGGGGTACTCGCACAATGTCCCGGGAAGCCCAAAACCTCCGAAATGAGTGGTTTTAATAATAGCCTACTTCGCTAGATTTACGTCATTGTTATTCAGTCTATTGTAGTGAGTCAAAATTCGGCCCGATGTTTACACAACCTTTATGGACTCACAACTCAATACTATGTACTGAATCACACCACTAAGAGATGAGACCCATTACATTTTCAATTCCCTGGGGGATAAACCATATTTCCGCTTGAAGGCGGTACTAAAATGCTGTGGATTTTTGTACCCGATCTTTTCAGATACCTCGGTAACGGTCAGCCCCTCTTCCGTTAGCATTTGTTTGGCGCATTCCATTTTGAGCTCATTCCAGTACCCAAACACGGTGGTACCGAAGAGCTCTTTGAAGCCCTTTTTTAGGGTAAATTCATTCGTACCTACTTGTTGGGCCAGCTCTAACAGGGAGAAAGGTTCACTCATATGATTGGTGATGATCTCCTTAGCATCATAGAGTTTTTCAATCTCATGCTTTTTTATGTTATACGTAGTCCCGTTTTGGTAACTGGCGATCTGTTCTAATTGCAGCATAAGTAGCTCAATTACCTGTGCTTCTAAGAACATTTTCTTAAAATGCCCGGACCGGTTGCAAGAAATGATCTTTTTTATGGTTAGCATCATTTGAGGGGTAATGGGAAAATTATGAGGGGAAAGGACACAGCTCTTCTTCCTGGCAATGGCGGCGCGGAAGGTATCAAACACCTCGTGCCCGGGCAGGTATTTTTGAAAGAGCGATGGAACTATGTTCACCTCGAACACTTTCATCGGTACGTTGTCATACCATTCAGACTTTCCTTCAAAGCCATTGACGTAAATAAGGTTGTGCTGGTTCCTTCCGAAAAAGATCTCCCTTTCGAGACAATTGGATTGTGTAAGTGCTGCGCCATCCAGTCCAAAGTGCATCTCTACGGTTTCAAAATCAGAATCAAAGTGCACCAAGGAGGTCCTGGATAAGTCAATCTCCCCGAAGCCGATATGAAACCCTTCGAAGAATAACTCCTTATACGATCCTTTCCCCATAAACGGGCTGGCGGAGTAGGTACGTTCTGTGACTATTTCTTGTTCCCCTTTAAAGTTTGAAGGGTAGGAGCTTTCAATAGCCAATTCGCGCAACTCATGGTCGTATATCCTGGTTTTCATAAACTTCTTTTTGCGTAGGTTTTATTCCGTTTTGCGTAGGTCAACGTGATCTTGTTCAACTTATGTTTGTTATTTAGAATAAATCTAAATAGAAAGATAGCAAAATACCATTAATCCCAAAATAATCCCATGAAGAAATGAGCAAAAAACTTTTACTACTTACATTAACCCTGACCCTCTTTTTCTCCTTACAAGCCCAAACCCAACTTACTGGCTATATTACCGATGAATCTGGCCAGCCGCTTCCCGGTGCTTCCGTTCGACTGATCAATACGCCAAAAGGAAGCATTTCCGATATCGACGGGAAATATAGTATATCTAATTTGAAAGTGGGTAAATATTTCGTGGAGGTGTCTTTTGTAGGGTTTGATAACATGCAAAAGGAGGTTCAGCTTATCGACCAGGAAACACGGGCGGATTTTAAGCTTGTGCAGGCTGCCGAACAGTTGAGCGAGATCATAGTGACTGCCAACCGCCGGCTGCAGGACATTCAAAAAACGGCTGCCTCTGTGTCAGCGATCAAATCAAAACAAGTGGAGCAACTGCAGGTAAAGCAACTTCATGAACTGAATAGCATTTCTCCTAATTTTCGTTCTTATGATGATGGGGGAACGGGGTCCTTCACGCTCATAGCGAGTAGGGGGATTTCAACGATCGACTTCAATCCTATCATTGGGCTTTACGTCGACGAAGTGCCTTACTTTACGACTTACGCTTTCCCGCTTTCACTGTCTGATGTGGAGCAAATAGAAATACTAAGGGGGCCGCAAGGTACGCTTTATGGGCGCAATGCACTGGCGGGGGTAATAAAAATAACATCAAAAAGACCATCGAATAATCTTTCCGGGTATGCAACCATGGGTTTGGGCAACCTATCATCGCGGGAATTTGGATTTGGTATGAATATCCCGTTAGTAGAAGACCAGCTTTACCTTAGGGGAAATGTGAATTCGAGCGAGCGAGATGGATTTGTAAGAAATTTATTCAATGGCAAAGACCTTCAAAATAGACAAGCACTCGATGCCAATTTTCGCCTCAAGTATTATCCCAGTGATAAGCTGTCTTTTTCTTTACTTTACAACTTCCAGCAGCGAGAGTCTGATGCTTATGCCTTTATATTGAGCGACCCACCGGGATTCACCCTGCAGGACGCTTTAGAGAATAGCCTGTACCAAATCAATTTTAACGAGGACGTGTTTCGGGAAGTGTATACTGAAAATGTAGCGCTCAACATAGCCTATGATCTAGGTAAAATCTCTTTAAATTCTGTGACAGCTTTCCAGCGTAATACCCAAGATAGGCTGGATGAGTTCGACTACTCCCCACTGGACTTCCAGTCAGCAGAAAGCGAGCTTGACTATCGCAATATAACACAGGAGTTTCGCCTCATGTCCACAGCAGACGCGCCATGGCAATGGACTGGGGGTATATTTCTTTACAGGAACCAAAACGAGAATGAAGATATTCTTTTTGTAGGCGAAGATAATACCGCCGAGAATGCCCCTTACCAGCGCCTCGATGAAATCGAAGTTATACAAAAAGGCGTGGCGGTATATGGCCAGTCCTCCTATGATCTGACAAGCCAGTTAAGCGCCACCGCCGGATTACGATTCGATTATGAAGACGTTACGGCTGATGTGAACAGGACCTTCTCAACGACAGCGATACCCGAAGGGAGCTTTTCAGAAGGTGCTGATTTTACCGCGATTTCCCCTAAAGTGGCCTTAAGTTACCAAGCCCACAACAACGTATTTTTGTTCGCTAACGTGGCGAGAGGTTATCGCCCCGGTGGCATCAACATTTTTGCTACCAATCTGCAAGATGCTCCTTTTGACCCTGAAAATACCATCAATTACGAGCTGGGATTAAAATCAAACTTGCTGAAAAATCGCTTCAAATTCAACGTAGTGGGCTTCTGGATCAATTACACGGACCAGCAGGTATTCACCATCTTAGACGGCCCTACTTTCAATTTTGGCACGGATAACATCGGGGAATCGAGAAGTTACGGAGTAGAAGTAGAAAGCCAGTGGATCGTGTTTAAAGGTCTTGTTTTAAATGCAAACCTAGGCTACTTGGATACGGAGATCCTGGACTATTCACCTTCTACTATCGATGAGGATACTTTCGAAGAGATCGTGCTTGATGAATCGGGTAATGATCTGCCAGTATCCCCCAGTTTTAATGGTAATGTAAATGTCAATTATATCTTACCCTTGACGCCTAAGTTCAACCTTGAGGCTAGCGTAGATTATATCTACCAATCGGACATGTATTTCGATGTAGCTAATAACATGCTGCAAGAGGCCTACGGGCTGCTTAACGGGCGTGTAGGTGTCACCTCTAAAAACCTTGATGTTTTTGTTTGGGGTAAGAACATTACCGACGAAGCCTATTTCGGTTATGGATATGGTGTGGGGGGATTTAATGCGACTTCTTTTGGCCTGCCACAGACGTATGGCGCTACGTTGACCGCTAAATTTTAAAAAGGGGTATGAAGATCGTCATTTACATAGCCCGGTTCCTATTAGCCTTGATCTTCATATACGCAGGCATTGAGAAGATCTTTTTGCCCTACAATCCCTCCGTATTCAAATCGGACGTAGAGATGACTGACCCGAAGTTTTTCCAGTTTTATGACTTCTTGATGGGCACAGGGTATCTCTACTTTGTCGGGTTTTTCCAGCTTTTGAATGGGCTGCTATTGGTGTTTAAGAGAACCTATTTGCTAGGCGCCATTATGATGGTACCGTTAATGCTTTGCCTGCTTATGACTCATATCTTCATATCAAGATATGTAGGCTTTATTCTCTTTGATGGCGCTATGTTTTTACTCAATGGACTGCTGATCGCCAGGCATTTTAAGGAGTTAGAGCAGGTATTTTTAAAACCACAAAGTCAATGGATCTAAGAGACCAACAAAAACTATTTATACTTGATCAACCTTTGCCGAAGGTCATGTGGAAGCTCTCATTACCGGCTATTGCCGCTATGGTGCTTTTTGGATTAAACGCTTTTATGGATACTGTATACATTGGCCAACTGATGAATGAGACTGCACTGGCTGGGGTAGCACTGGCCTATCCGCTCACTTCTATTATGATGGGCCTGGGCGCATGGGCCGGTACCGGGGCGGCAAATTTGCTAAGCATTGCTATTGGCGATGAGGACATTAATACCCAAAAGAAAATAGTGTCCAATGCCACCCTCTTCATGTTGATCACTACGGTCATTTTTGCTATTCCTTCCTACTTTTTTGCAGGTCCGTTGATCAAGATGATGGGCGGCTCCGGCGATATACAAGCAGCGGGAGTCGAATACTTTAGGATCACGTTACTAGCTGCCCCAGTGTGGGTCTATGGCCTTACGCTCAATTTTATTATCCGTGGGGAAGGCAAGATGAAAACCGCCGCCATCATGATGAGTTACGGTTTGATACCCAATCTCGTACTCACGCCCCTTTTCATTAGCTACTTTGATATGGGGGTAGCGGGTGCCGCATGGGCCACCAACATAGGTATGGTCATCTATTCTATTACGGGTTACACCTACTTCCAGCGGCGCCGGGCTTCTTTTGAAGCTGATGTGCAGTCGTTGGAATATGACAAAAATGTGTTCCAGTCGATCCTGAAAATGGGATTCCCGGGTTTCATCCTTACAGTCATGGGGCTCGTGCAAGCCATCGTGGTGCTTAATGCCATCGTAAGCGCGGGTACAGACAATGACCTGGCCTTTTTTGCTGCTGCCAATAGGATACAACTGTTTCTAATGACCCCTCTTTTGGGTTTAATGCGGGCACTGCAACCGGTGGTCGGGATCAATTTTGGCGCGGGCCAGTACGACCGGGTAAAGCAAAGCTTCTTATTGTTTACCAAAACAGGTTTTTTTATGGTGGCCCCGTTTTGGCTGTTGCTTACCCTGTTCCCAACAGCCAGTATGAACCTGATGCTTCCGGGCATGCTATTCACCCCGGCCGACCTTTTTAACTTGCGGGTTTACATGCTGGTCTTGCCTGTCCTGCCCCTTGTATTTATGGCACTTACTTTCTTCCCAGCCATTAATGAGGAGAAGTATGGGAGTATCATCGGGCTGGCCCGCCAGTTGGTCTTTTATGTGCCGGTCATGCTCATACTGCCCAGGTATTTTGGCGTGGCATGGGTCTACTATGGCGCTACGATTATCGATGTTGCGATCACCGCTTGGATCTTGATGATTGTCGTAAAACTATTCAATAAGCTAAGTTTTGAAAAAGCACCCCAACCTAAACCGGCATGACTCTCTCAAAGCAAATCGTGTTACCGGGTATTCTAACCTTCTTCATTAGCGGGTTGCCGGACTTTGATCCATTGACCTGGGCGGTAAAGGGAGACCAACTCATGATACAATGGAAGCGTGAATTTCATAATACAAAAAGAAAACATTGGTGTGCCGAAGACGTGAATTTGGCCCGGTGGGTAGCAATGTGTCTACCGTATCCCGAAAGCTGTCGAAAACTCTTCGCATGAGTATTTATCAATAAAATAATGAAATACATAGTAATTAGAAAAGAATGATACTGGAAATCGAGAACTTAAATAAAACGTATTCCAACGGGGTACAGGCCCTAAAGGATGTAAGCTTGACCATCAAGACAGGGATGTTTGGGCTACTGGGGCAAAATGGCGCGGGAAAGTCTACCTTGATGCGTACCGTGGCCACACTCCAAGACGCAGACAGTGGCACGATCCGCTTTGATGGCATTGATGTGGCCAAGGAGCCCGGGAAGCTCAGGGAGGTATTAGGATATCTACCCCAGGAGTTTGGTGTTTACCCAACGGCGACAGCTATGGAGCTTCTTACTCATATTGCTGACATGAAAGGAATTACCCATGCCGGCGAACGTAAGGACCAGGTGGAAGCCATCATCAAAAAGGTAAACCTTTGGGAGGCGCGCAGCAAAAAACTAGGAGGGTATTCCGGGGGGATGAAGCAGCGTTTTGGCATAGCCCAGGCCCTGTTAGGCAACCCGAGATTAATTATTGTAGATGAGCCTACGGCGGGATTAGACCCCATGGAACGCAACCGGTTTTATAACCTGCTTTCCGAGATCGGTGAAAATACGGTGGTCATCCTCTCAACGCATATCGTGGAGGATGTGAGCACTCTTTGTAACCAGATGGCCATTATCGGGAAAGGCGAAGTGCTTTTGACCGGTAAACCCGGTGAAATAGAAGCTGGGCTCAACGAGAGGGTATGGGAAAAGCAAATAGAAAAACACGAGCTGCAGGATTATGAGGATACCATGAACGTTATTTCCAGCCGTTTCCATTTGGGTAAGCTCATGATCACCGTAGTAGCGGACGACCTTCCGGATGGTAATTTTTGGTCAAAGGCACCCTCGCTGGAAGATGCTTATTTCAATGTATTGTACAATGAAAGATCAAACCTGGCCGCCACTGTAATGGCATAATAGGGACTCTATGTGGCTCTATGTGCCTATGTGGTTAGCCTTTTTACCACATAAGCACATAGGACACATAGGATAGTGTGAGGAAACTAAGCAGGGAGGTCACGGAACAGTTCATTTACAAATGTTTGCTGTCCTTCCCTGAAAATATTAGTGACATTAAAATTGATAAGTATGCCTTTTGGTACACGGAGCAATTTCATATACGTAATCAATTGGGCTTGGAAGACAGGGGCTATAGCATCAACTGACTTAAGTTCCACGACGATGCAATTCGCGTATAGAAAATCGCACCTAAGATTAGCATCCAGTTCAAGTCCTTTGTACTCAATCGGCACGATCAATTCACTTTTAAAAGAGAGCTTTCGAAGCTTCATTTCCTGCTCCATGCACCTATGGTACACACTTTCAAGTAACCCCGGGCCAAGACTCTTATGTACTTCGATGGCTACATTAATAATGTCATACGTATGCTTGTTGATATCTGCTTGGGTCATCATCAAATATACACGGCACAACACAAAAAACACTATGTGCCCTATGTACCTATGTGGTGAGCCTTTTTACCACATAGGCACATAGGACACAGTAGGAAATTATAAAGAAATAAAAAGATATGATCTCTAACATCCTAAAATTCGAGCTTAGATCCCGCTTCAAGCAACCCATGACCTTGTTATTCTTTCTCATGTTGGTTTTCCAGGGGATCTGGTATACCCAAGGGAGCTACGAATACTATGTGAATGATGCTACACTGATGAACGGGGCGGCACTTTTTTACAAAAATTTTGCCGGTGGAGGGATGCTGTTGATCATCGTGATCGCGATCATAACAGGTACCGTGCTCTATAAAGATATTCAATTCAAATCCGCTGGGATATTTTACACGCTGCCGATCAATGAGAAGAAATTCTTTCTCGGGAGATTCCTTTCAGCGTTCCTGGTCAATGTGATCATAGGCGCCGGTATATTTGTAGGTATGGCCCTCGTACCCTATTCAGGCATAGGTGCACCGGACAAATTCGGCCCTACTCCCTGGGGACAGATGGTCCATGGCTTCTTCTTGCTAACAGCCGGGAACCTCTTAATGCTGACTATGGTTTGTTTTGCCTCATTAGTGTTTTTCAAGCGTATGGCTGCCGGGTATTTAAGCATTTTCGCATTTGTCATGATATTCTTAGTGGCAGAAACGACCAGTGGCACCGCATCCGATGCGACCTTCTATGAACTTGTTGACCCATTTGCCTATGTGTATACGGCCCAAACATTGGATGCATTACCTGCCGACGCCAAGAATGATTCTTACCTGTCCTTAGGGCCTGTTTTTTATATAAATCGCCTGGTGTGGATAGGCGGCAGTTTACTCGTATTCCTGCTGGCTTACAGGAGATTTTCTTTTAAAGAGTTTATTTCTACCACTCTTGGCAAAAAGAAAAACCAAATAATACAGGCGGAGCAGCAACAAGCGTATGCCATGGAAAAGGTAAATGTCCCAGGCGTCCGTCTTTTGTTTTCCACGGGCGAATTCATCAAAAAATTCTGGAGATTGGCCACCCTTGAGTTCAAAAACGTGGTCCGGCCGGTTAATTTCAAGATCATCCTTAGTATCCTGGGGCTCATGTTCTTCCTCCAAAACGTCATGTGGAATGCTACTTACTACCTAGGCCCACAACAGCCTTTGACCTCCTCTATGACCT
Organism: Fulvivirga sp.; assembly: GCA_028280565.1. Lineage (GTDB taxonomy): Bacteria > Bacteroidota > Bacteroidia > Cytophagales > Cyclobacteriaceae > Fulvivirga. Next base: position 5,773 of record JANQLQ010000259.1, on the reverse strand, counting down.
TGGTACGTCTTACCATGGGCTTCTTTATTATGATGCTCCTGATGATCTGGGCCGGTGAATTATTCTTTAAGGATAGGACCTCCAACATTTGGCAGATCACGGATGCTTTGCCTGTTCCCATTTGGGTAACGCAGCTATCAAAATTCGTGGCCATGTGTGGTGTGGCGCTGCTGCTAGCGCTATTGATCATCGGCTGTGGTGTTTTAGCACAAATTTTATCCGGGGGATGGCAGGAGATCAACCTTGTCCAATACGCTGACGACGTGCTGGGATATAAATGGGGATGGCTCACCTACATACTTAATATTGCCATGGTCTTCTTTATAGCAGGCTTAACAGGTAATCGTTTTTTAACCCACATATTGAGCGTAGGCTACTACTTTTTCAATGTTGTAAGCTTTGACATGGGGATCATGGAGGAACTGCGCTTCGGGTATGCTCTCACCCCCGGCATCGAAGACTTTTCGGAAATGAACGGTTATGGTATTTGGTCCATTGCTTCTTTTTGGTATTTCATTATGTGGCTGGCCTTAGCGGCTGTATTTGTCCTGCTTGGGATCCATTTCTGGAAGCGTGGCACTGCCCTGAATTTGACTAAAAAACTAGCTTTTAGAACCGATCAACTGAACCTTCCAGGAAAAGGGCTGGCCGTAATATGCCTGGTTGCCTTTTTTCTTCTGCAATCCTTCATTGTACGCGAGGTAAATGACAAAGGTAACTTCGAACTGGAATCGGCGGAGGTGCTGAAAGATGCAGCCTACGAAAAAAACTATAAATGGATCGAGAGCAAACCGCAACCTAAACTAACGAGGCTGGACGTAACGCTAGATCTTTTACCAAGCGAGAGAAAAGCTACCGCCGAAGCCCACATGCACCTGGCGAATTTTAACCCTGGACAAATAGATAGCCTTTACCTGGGCTTTCCGGATTTTATGGATTTCCAGGAGATAAGGTGGAATAATGAGCTTATCGAGGTGTCTTGGAAAGATGATGAGCTTCATCAATTGGTACTTCCCATCGCCATGGATACGATGGAAACGGGCACGTTATTCATAAAAGCTAACAAACAATACCTAGGCTTTACCCAAGGCGATGCCCAGCCGGACCTAGCCTTCAATGGGCTGTTCATGGATGCCCGGGACATCATCCCTAGGATAGGCTATAATACTTCCCGTGAGCTGGAAAAAAACAGGGAGCGAGAGGAACATGACTTGGCTAAACTAACCGCTAGGATGGCCTCTTTGGAAGACGGTGTCGCCTTAGCTGAAGATGCTTTTGCGCCGGACGCTACATGGCTAAAGGGGAAGTTTACGGTCAGTACTACCCCAGGTCAATTTGTCATTGCTCCTGGTAAGCTGAACCGGTCTTGGCAGGAAAACGGGAGAAATCTTTACGAGTATGAGCTAGAGGCTCCATCCCCTTATCAATGGTATTTTGCCTCGGCAATGTTTGAAAGCTCATCTTTTAAGGTTAATGACCTTCCGGTGAAGATCCATTTTAAGAAAGAGCATCATTACAATATAGCCTTGTACGAAAAGTCTGTAAAGGCAACGATCAATTTTATTAATGCCCGGTTAGGAACTTATCCGTACAGCGAGTTAAGATTGATAGAGATCCCCTTTTACCAAGAGGAGCTTTATGCTTTCCCTAACGTGGTGGCGATCTCGGAAAAGGAAGGCTGGTATGCAGATACCACCGGGGTGGCAGAGCGGGCTTATATCACATTTTCTGTAGCTACCCAGCTGATCCGCCACTGGCTTAACCAAAATTTACACTTGGCCAATGTACAAGGAGCAGACATGCTGAAAACCGCACTTCCCGAGGCCCTGGCCCTGCAAGTGGTAAGATCAGGTCATGGAGAAGAGGCTGTGGATGTTCTGCTTGAAAAGAAAAAAAATGTATACGAAAAGGAACGTGGGAATGAACCTAACCATGAGCCTCCTTTAATTTATGCAGATGGCGTGGACTACTTGGAAGAAAACAAGGGGACAATAGCCCTTTACAAGCTTAGCGAGGTCATGGGGCCGGTGAGTTTTACTTCTAGGCTTAGCCAGTGGGTCAAGCAAAAGAACGATCATAATGCGGTATTCAAAGACTTGTATGAAGAATGGTCACGACATTTGACGGCGAGCCAAAGCAAGGAAATAAGGGTGGATTTTGAGGAGGTATTGCCATAGCTCATTGAAACCCTATTCGGCTTCACAGCTTGGTCGACCTTAGGATGAACTTTTGGTGGATCATAAACCTAATAACACCCTGGAAAATGAGGCTTTTTAAATCGATAGTTCCTTAATAACGAAGTAAAACGATCCCGGGTCCGTGGTTGATGAGTATATTTGTTTTGTGCAAAGGTTTGATAGGGAGATTAACCTCCAAAAAACGAAAAAGAATATGAAACGTATTGCCCAGTTCATAACCTGTTTTATCCTTCTTTCCTGTAACGACGATGACCCCATACCTGTAGAAGACGTGCCTATTTGGCAAAAACATGATAGATTTTTGTTTGATCAAAAGATAAAGTACAACAGCCATGTGGATGAGGACAAACTCTACCTCTTAGGAACACGAAACTTTTCCTATATCCAATTTGAAGACACTACAGAAATAGTAGAGCACCCAATGGTATGGATGAAATATGATCAGAATTATAAAATGCCCATTTCTTCGGATCTATTGGTCACTGCTAACGCGAGAACCGTTCATTTTGTCGCTAGTAAAGACCCTGTAGGAGGCATAGGGGTTTGGTTGCATATGGAGCAGTTAGACCCGGGTTTTGAGCATTTTGACTTCCCCGGGTTTTGGTGGACCGAAGCTATGGCTATTAATTCGCGCAATGAGTGCCTCGTGCCTTATGCCACTAAAGATAGCAGGAATCTCTTACTGGTACGGCTGAATGATTGGGGGGATAATAGTGTCTTTATGGATACACTAGAAACGCGGTGCTATTCCTACCCGCCCGATGCATTAGGGAATATCGTAGGCTCTGATCGGCTTTACACGTTTGATGATGTTTTTTACATGTCCACTTTAGGGGGTACCTTTCGTATTGACGAAACTTATGCTATGGAAAAAGTTTTAGAAGAGAGCTTTACAAGGATGTTCGAGGTGGGGGATAGGCTTTTCGGGTTGACTTTTCGGGGATCAGAATCTAGGTTGTATGAATCCATCGATGGGGTTAGCTGGAATTACCTCGGTATACTAGACAATAGTTTTCGCCAATTGAACCATTGCATAGTCAATGACAAGACCATTGCTTTTTATTACAGCCAGGTTTTTGAAATAGGACGAACAGCTGATGGTTTCGATATAAAAGAGCTTTCCAATGAAGGTCTTTTCGGTCATAGGATCACTTCCATTACTCCATTCAAAGGAAAGGTATATGTAACTACTTTATCCGGGGTTTTTTACAAAGATCAAGAGGATTTTTGGATAGAGAAAGAAGAAGATAGTGAGGGATAAGCCATTTCTCTGCAGGTATAAAAGCTTACCCCTCTTACTTTGAACCTGGACTCGATTAAAAAATGAACGTCATTCCGCGCCGGTGGCTATGGGAGGGCTCATTGCGAGAGCCGGAATCTGCTGTGTCGTAGAACGGAAGCTACTCCGCAGTTTAAAGACTGTGAAATTATACTAAACCTCATGTTAAGCCTAGGCTACCATGATTTTAAATCTAACTGGGGTCTTGTAATTTTCAATGCCACTCGTTTTTCTGTATACAAACTACTTTTTGTACACTGGCTTTGTGAAAAGTCTGCTCAATCTATGGTGGTAATGAAATGAGTGCACTGCGATTTGTCGATTTTGTATTTTCCAGGAATAAGGACATTGCAGTGTTCGCTGTTAAAGAAAACTTTTCGATGTGCATTACAAATGCGAAGATGTGGAACTGTCAGTTTTATGACTGTATGTGTAGAAAATGGGCACGCTTTACAAAAGCGTGCCGGCCATGTGAGTCATAATAACTTACCAGGCCAAGATATTTGGATTACAATGCCGCCCGGGGCTTGTTTAAACCTTCCTTAGAAGCCATAAAATAATCCTACTTTATTTATTAGGGGGCTATTATTTCAAAAAATAGGAAGTCTATGGTAATCTCTCCATTGTTGGCCCATGGGGAGTGTATAAAATACTCATCTTCATAGAACCCTGTTGGGAGATCACCGGGTATCCTTATCGTGATGGAAGTAGGTGTGAACGAGATGATATCTAACGGGACAAAGGAGCCGTCACCCACGGGTATTTCTATTTTTTCAATATCGTGCAAATGTTCTCCAGGGATCTCGTAAGTTCCCCCTTGTGACATAACCAAGTCGTCGAACTCCCAATCTATGAAGGGTTGAGGGAACTTGACCCATATGCTGTCCTGCTTACTGACCGTACGCGCTCCACTTACCAGTTTGGTCCGATAGTAGCCTTTTGGTAAATTGCCAGGTATTTCAACCTCTATCCGGGTAGCGGTAGCAGATACCGTTTTTAACTTCGTTTCCTCGTGATTCTCCCAACTGATAAAATAAAGGCTAGTTTGTGAAGTGCCTGGCACAAAATAGTCACCAAAAAATGGGAATAGTATGTTGTCTTCTTCATTGGGAATAGTAATGAACGTTGTTACACCGTCTCTTCCATATACGGGTCTTGGTTGGTTGATCACTACTTTCAATATGTATTGCCGCTCGCTTTGGTCCTCCGCGGTTACAGTATACGCTGTACCGGTGGCAAACGGCACACTTGCCCCGGATACAGGTGTGATCGTGGCACCATTGGCCACAACAATGTTAGGAGCTATGGTAGCTGGCAGTGGTCGAAATGAGGGCCAGTATATAATAAGACTGTCATCTTTACTTACCGCTTCCAATACCGTATCGGCACTGAATTCTTGCACTTGGAAGGAAACAATGTGGTTGAACCCTAAAACCGTGACCGTATCTCCAGGGATCTCTACAATACGGTCAACCACTTCATCTTCACAAGAGGTAGTAATGCCAGCGGCCGCAAGAAACAGGCAATAGAAAAGAGGCGATATAAATTTTTGTGAGATATTTTTTATCATGTTACGTTGTGTTCGTTGAGTTAAGTGAGTGCTTTTTAAAGCTATTATTAGGCTAAGATTAAAGTGTTATGTTTTGCTGCCGTAGTGTAGGGGAACAATAACCCGGATGCCTCCCTTATTGGACAGGCAAAATCATAGTTTTGTAAAGGATATTCTAAAGAGCTCTCCTGTAATTGAAGATCACTTGTGATCTAAATACAGTAGGAGGGAAATTTTGAGGAACAGCATTTAAGGCCGTCACCTCGAATACGAACCCGTCGGTAGCTCCGGCTGGATTGGTAGCGCTTCCACCTCGCCATACGACAACTGCCCTGTCCACGGTTGGAGTCCCAAGCACATAGCTGTAGTATCCTAATCCAAAATCATCACCGCTACCGGCAGGAAACTCACCATCCACTCCCAGTACATTCTGGGGAACAGCAGTGAACCCACTGCAAACCTCGTTAGGTTCAGTGCCAACATCGCTGGCTTTGGTTGTGATTGTCATAGCAGACCAGCTGCTGTCCACTTCCGATAAAGGAATGGTTCCGACGAACCAATTAGAATTCGCTGGGCGGATAAAAGAGTTAAACTGTCCCTCAAAACGCAGACGTGGTCTTCTCTGGCCGCAAGTAGCTGACGGAGGACGGAAAGTCAGTCTTCCGGGAGCGCAATAATCCCCTAGCTGGGTGCCTGATAGATCTACAGTGCCATTCAAAGTAACAGTTCCAGAACAGGTAGATGCAG
>JANQLQ010000236.1 GCA_028280565.1 Fulvivirga sp. | reverse complement strand
AGGGGAAAATGGGCTTTGTTGCTGGCGCCCTTTTCTTTTGTTTCGTTTTCTTTTGGGCGCGCAAAAGAAAATGAAAACTGGACTTAGAACCTCAAAATCACGCTTAAACTGCTCATTGCGAGGTTTGCATTACCCGAGACATCTTAAAAACAATGCTTAATTTGCCAAAATTAAACGTTCTCCAATCAAATTCAATTTTCAAGGACACCCTCGTTAATTGATTAACCACTGGGTAAAGGGGGTAGACCGCTAAGGGCCACAGGGATCACTCCATGTGCCCTGTGCATCTTCTGCGGTTAAGAGCTTCAATACTTGGTGTCACCGTAAGTGAAATTGGACCAGGGATATAAGATGGACCTTTTGGTAGAAAACAAAGTAGACATTGAAATCAAGCCAGTAGAAGTACTTACCGGGCCCGGCCGATCACGGACAACTCAACTGCTAATTGCAGATTCAACGGGAGCGCCATCTATGGGCACTATAATCTTAAAGGTAGTCCCTTCGTTTCTGCGACTGGAAAAAGAAATGGATCCGTTCATTTTTTCCACGGCACTTTTAACGATATAGAGCCCTAAGCCAGAGCCGGAAACACCTTCGTTGGCACGAAAGAACATATCGTAGATTTGATCATGAAACTGCGGATCAATACCTACGCCGTTATCAGAAACTCCAACCAGTAATTGGTTATCGCGGGTCGTTTGTACATCCACATTCACGTAAGAAGGTATACCAGGACGAGCGTATTTGATGGCATTTTCTAATAAGTTCTGCAAGATGGTATTCCAAAGATTATGGTCGGAATACACCGGGAATTCCAGCTTAATGGATTTGATCACTTTCAAAGCTTCGGGGTCTTGGATGTATTTGAGAGAGTCAACACATTCATCGGTAAGGGAAGCAAAGTCTATTTTTTCTTTCTTCATCGCCTGCTCTTTGATACGTGTAAGATCTATTAAGCTGAGCACGATGTTATTAAGACGTAAGATCTGCTGGTTGTAAAGCTCAAGGTAGCGCAAGGCTTCTTTATCTTTCAGCTCCATTATAGCCACGTTGTAAAGGCCCAGTAATGATGCTATAGGACCCCTCAGGTCGTGTGAAACTTTGTAGACGAAGTTATCCAGCTCGTTATTTTTCTGTTTTAATGACTTTTCTATCTGCTTGAGGTGGGTAATATCCCTGTAAATGACCGACACAAATTCCAAACGTCCCTGCTCATCATGATGTGGGATCACCACTTGAGAGACCGCCATTTTGGCCTTACCCGGGACAGAGAGTGTACTTTCCCCGGACCATATTCCTTCTCGAAGAGCTTGCCGCAATGCAGTACTATCGATCTTAGGCGCGGAAGTACCCGATTCTTGGGTTTTGTCATGAGTGAAAAACGCTGAAGCGGTCTTATTCAAATAGATGGGCTTTTCATTCTTATCAAATATTATCACCAAATCGGGTGTAGCTTCTATGATCTTAGACAGCCGGTTTTTTTCATTTTCCGAGCGCCGCAGTTCTCCAATGTCTTGTACCGTACCATAGTATTTGTAAGGTTCTCCCTTGTCATCCAAGAATGTTTTAAAAGTAAAGCGAAATTTGGTGTCGTGGTCCGGTGATACCAAAAAATGCCCGATCTCGGTCTCAGAATTGAGCCGGGTCACTAATTTTTCCAATTGCCCGACCTGGGCCCTTGTTCCCCGCTTTAACAAGCTTCTTAGGTCTTTGAGAAGAATGCGTCCTTTATAAGCTCCCGGATGACCCGTGATCTTGCGAAAAATAGAAGGCGCCAGGTCTAAGTACCCACTGGCTAGATCAAACTCCCAAAAATAAAGTCCCTCATCTTGACTTGGCCAGGAAATATCCACCTCGGCGTTAATCAGGGCACCTTGGTATTTTGTTAGTTCGATGTTCTTTTCCCATATTTCAGTGACATCCTGGAACACACCGCTACACGAGATCAATTGTCCTTTTGGATCATTGTGACAAACCGAACGGGATAACAGGTTCATGAGTTTACCCTTGTCGTTCCGGATCCTGTATTGAAGGGTATGCCTTGCTGTATCGTCTTCTTTCAACTCTTGCAATTCCTGGCAAGAATTCAAAAAAACAGCTTTGTCTTCAAGAATCACATATTTCTTAAAATACTCTTCCAACGTCATTTTAACCCCTTGCTCATCCTTAAAGGTAATACCCAGCAATTGGCAGGTTCCTGGCGGTAGGTGCAGTAGGTTCGAGATACTATCGTACCGCCAAAGCCCCATCTTCCCTATGTCTAGGATCTCCTGGAAATTGCGCTGGGCCACTTCAAAAAGCGACTCAATATTACCCACACGGATCAGCTCACTTTTAAGGTTGCTGTTTTTCGAAATGAGGTCTTTTATGGCAAGGTGCGTGTAAGACTCAATAGTGTACCCCGGCAGTGTGTTTCCTGTTTCTATCTCCGCTTTATCCATATCTACCTGGCCCCAAACCGTAAAGTAAACAGGTTTTTCATCGATCATTTCGAAGGGAGTTATCCTCATGTGAAAGCATTGAATACGGTTAATGGCTGTTTTGCAAAAAGCATAGACCTGGTTGTGTCCCTCTTCTCGAGCTAATTCGAGCATAGAGTCCATACTACCTGTTCCGACCGAATACTCACTATACGCCCTTATTATCACCTCGTCTAAAGGTCTCCCTACAAGATAGTCTCCTTCCCCAAGCTCTAGCAGGTCTGCTGCGGCCGCATTATGATCAAGTATCCTCTTGTCATTGATAACGATGATCGGCCTTTTGGTATCGTTAAATGCTTTGTTGTAATCTATATAATTCGAAAAAAAGGTGGCCATTGATACATAGATGAACGAGGCGACTTCGCGTCGTCTTTTTCAAATCAATCCCTGGTTGCTATAACTTATGGTCGATACCAGATCGCCACCAAAGGTAACAGGCCACCCGGTGGATCAATAGAAATTATGTACCAAATTATGGTAATTTGGTAACTTGGAGCAACATTTCCTGGGGCAGTCTTATTGCCGGCACAAATACGCTAATGTACATTAAATCTACAAGGTGAAAACGCTTTAGGGTAACTCGTAACACAAAAAATGACGACCCTACCTAGCTTTACAAGCTCAAGTCTTTTTGATATCAAATTATGCTTTTATTGACGACCTCCGAAGGAGTAAATTTGAAGTAGGCCTTGAAACACTTAGTAAAATACGAAGGGTCTACAAACCCTACTTGGTAAGCTACTTCCGAGATGTTTATGTTATCCGCTTTTTGAAAGATATCCAGTGCCCTTTTCATTCGCATGGTTTTAATAAATTCCCCTGAAGACTGACCGGTAAGGGTTTTGAGCTTTCGGTGTAGCTGCATCCTGCTCATGCCCATCTGCTGTTGGAATCCCGTAACATTAAATTGATGGTCAGGGATATGGTCCTCTACCACACGCGCCGCTTTTAGCAAAAACTCCTCATCACGATTCTCAACAATGGCCTCGGCTGGCTCTGTCAGCAATTCCTTTTTGAGCTTAGCCCTGATTTTCACCTGCTGCTCAATGAGGTTTGAGACCCTGAGTTCAAGCTCGTGCATATCGAAAGGCTTGCTGACATACTCGTCAGCACCTACATTAAGTCCTTCCATTCTTGAGTGATCGTCTGACCTTGCCGTGAGAATGATCACTGGGATATGGCTGGTTTGGCGGTTCTCTTTGATTTTCCTAGTCAACGCAATACCGTCCACCAGGGGCATCATTAGGTCTGTGATCACGACATCGGGAATAAGTTCAAGAGCCAATTGTGCTCCCTCTTGGCCGTCCGGGGCAACTAAAACGTCGTACTTTGCCGATAAATATTCTTTTATATAATTTCTGAGCTCTGTGTCATCCTCTACTACCAGTAGAAGATGCTTGTTTTCACCTTGAGGGTCTGCCAGGTTTTGCACCAACCGGCGGTTTATGCTTTGGTTATTATTTTCGCCTATTTGTGCGGCATTTAACTGTTCAACCGGGATCTCTACCATAAAAATGGTGCCTGCCCCAAGCTTACTGTCCACATGGATAGTCCCTCGGTGCAGATCCACCAACTCCTTAGTTAGCGCTAACCCTATGCCACTCCCCTCGTTTTCTTTGGTATTCGAAGAATCTATTTGGTAAAACCGGTCAAAAAGCTTTTCTAAGCTATCTGCCGGTATGCCCAAACCCGTGTCACTTATCACTATTTCCAAGATGTGGGTATTGAGCTTCTTTGCAAGCTTCATTCTCACCAGCAGGGACACATGCCCATACTTTGGTGTAAATTTGATCGCGTTGGATAACAGGTTATAAACTATTTTCCCTAGTTTTTCTTCGTCGAAATAGGCTTGGCCAAGGTCATTGGCCTCATAGCTAAATTCGATCTCTTCACGTGATGAAAGTTCATGGAAAGAAACCGAGATCCCTTGAAAAAACGCTCCAAGGTCCCCGATATCCACATTAAGCCTCATTTTCCCCGCCTCTAATTTGGCCAAGTCTAGCAGTTGGTTGATAAGATTCAATAACCGTTTGGCATTTTTCCTCATGAGTTCCAGGTCTTGATTATCCCTGGAACCCAGTGGTGGCTCTTGTGCCAGTCTTTTTTCTAATGGTCCTAAGATCAACGTCAGAGGCGTTCGGAACTCATGGGAAACATTGGCAAAAAACCGTGATTTTTGCCGGTCTGCCTCCCGTAATTTTTCAGCTTGGATCACCAGTTGTTTTGCCTGTAATGATAGTTCGCGCGTTTGGTTTTTGATCTCTTCCGTACGCTCGTCCACGGCTTTTTCCAAACGTTCTTTGTCTTTAGCCAGTTGTCTTGACCGGCATTTCACCAAACAAAACAGCCCTAGGCCTATCACCAGGCCATACGAAATGTAAGCGAACCAACTTCGGTACCACGGTGGCAATACGGTAAATTGATACAATGTTTCTCCCGTTATATTGCGATAGGCATCCTTAGCCCTTAGCCTAAAGGTATACTCCCCTTCCCAAAGATTATTATAGTTTACACTGTTATCCCGGGACCAGTCTGACCAATAACTATCAAACCCTTCCAGCCAATATTGGTACTCGTTGTTTTCGAGGTAATCATAGGAAGGTATACTGAAATGAAAATCCAGGGAGTTACGTTGAAAAGAAAATCGATGGTTTTCTACCATTCGCATCTCGCTGCTGTCTCCCTTACTTTTCACACCAGTTATCAATACGTTAGGGGCTTTCCCTGCTAAGGGGACGTTTTTATCGTAACGGATCAACCCGGACGGTCCGCCGAACCAAACAATTTCCCCTTCCGGGTAAATATCATTGAAGGTACTCTTACACAACGTGAGCAGTTGGGTATTCTGCCAGTGATACCTGCCATTGTCAAAAATCCCGTACTCAAAAACCCCTGCATTGTCAGCATAGATCCAAAGATTTCCTGCTGGTTCTTCCTCCAATCCCGCCACGCGCATATCCAGTTTTTTATTGTATAGGTATTTTATGGGGTTGACCGTTTTATTGCAGTGCCATAATGTCCCTTGGGAGACCAGGTATACCCCCGTTTTGGTAGCATACAACCTCCCATGTGCTATATCAAGACCACGAGGTATAGCTTTTTTCTCAACGCTTTTAAAGGAAAGAGTATCTCCGTTTAGCGACCGGTCTGACAGCCTGTACAATCCCTTTTCCACGGCGATCCAAATATTACCCTCGGCATCTTCTGCCAGCGAGTATACCTTTCCATAGTCAGCTCCCCCCGCGATATGCATCCAGCGGACTTGTTCTCCGTGCAATGTCAACGCCATGAGACCTTTGGATCCACCGGCAATTACCAAATTAGGAGTAAACTGGGAGCTGATCATATCCTTGATATTGACGTAATCGCGGGTTATGGGGTGAAGGCGATCATGGTGGATCATATAAAAACCATAGGGCCCTCCTACTAAAAGCTTATCCGCGGCTTGTACCATGGCATAACATCCTACCTTTACTTGCTCTACCCTCCTGAATTTAGGAGCCGTCCCTTCCTCGAGGCAGTACAATCCTACAGATGTGCCCACATACAGTTTACCTTCATAGCGTATCATTTTTTGAACTGAGCCATCGATACCGAGGCGGTGGGATAAAAAGGTGACAGGACCATTGATCTCCAGTCTCACGATACCGTTCATCGAAAGGAGCCAAAGCCCCTTTTGAGCGTCTAGGAATACTTGCAGGATCTCATTGGTAGGCAGCCCGTGTGCTGTCGTAAAATTTCCCAGTAATTCACCTTGTTGGTTGATCACAAACACTCCCTTTTTCCGAGTAGCGATGGCATACATACCTTCATTGACCTTTTGTACTGAGTAGACCTGGCTTTCTTTCAGATCACTATCCACTTCCGTGGGAAAGGGCTGAATGTCTATGCCATCAAATAGGAGTAGTCCCTGCAAGAGATCTGCAATGAGCAACCGGTGGTCATCATAAGTTAAAACACCGCGGACCATGTAATTGGCCAGCTTATGACCGTTAGGCATGGGTTGAAATTTATGATCATAATACGCTTCCAGCCCTCTTTTGAACTGCCACAAATAAAGCTTTTCATCTGCCTCATATGAAAAAAATCCACCTTCATGGGCAGTCATCATCTCTTGAAAAACATCATTGCGGTAGGAAAACAGGTATCCTTTAGTCACAAAAAAAACTTGGTGATCCTTACAATGGATATCCCGTATCCTCCCAAGAGCAGCGGGGGTACTTGTTAAGCTGTCTTTCAACGATACATAATAATAACTGCCGGGAAAGGTATTTTTTAAATAACCGAATTCTTTATTTCCCCCCACATAAATACGCCCCTGAGGGCCTACTTTAATGGCTGTGGCCGGTCCCCTACCCGGCAGCTCGATCACGCTCCACTGTGAGCCGTCGAAAACGATAACACCATTTTCATTGGCTATGTAGATAACACCTTGTTGATCTTGGTCAATGGCCGTGCTTTTCGCATGCCCTTTGTATTCACTAGGTGTGAATACAGTCATATGCGGCGTACCAATTTCAGAAGGTTTGGGTTTTAACTGGCCATTAACGGGATGAAGCAACACGAACCAACCAAAGACTACTAGGAGCTTTGCGTACATAATCAGACGGGGTGACACAAGTAGGACAAATGTAACCTTAATAACGTACGTATCTTGTAATTTGTATCCCAAGCCGTGGTATATATGTAACATAATGAAGTGAGGCTAAACTCATTCCCTTATGATTCGATGTAGAACGTTTACAATCACTTTAATGGAAAAGATTTAACAAAAGGGCGTTTTTTTACTTTTTTGTCGCTTGTTGGAACTTGGAAGCAGGAAAAATCGTAACATTAAGAGGCGATAGATGATCAGCGTTACTTTTTTACTGTAGACGTGATCGCCCTCGCCTTTAGGTTATTGAAAAAAACAGGGCCTCCTACTTATTAGGGGGCCTTTCTTGCAAAGATAATTTCCGATTTAAGTGGCCGGCCGCCGTGGATAGCGAATGAGCTTTGCTGGCTATTGGAAGGTTACGTAAACCCCCTACCCTACGCGAACAAAGAGATAGACCCACACATAAATGGTTAATACTGGTTTTAGTAAGGCGGAGCTTGAAAGGTATAGCCGTCACCTGATCATTCCAAGTTTCAATATTGCGGGACAGCGCAAACTCAAAGAGGCCAAAGTGTTAGTCGTTGGTACAGGGGGACTCGGGGCACCCTTACTTCAATACCTAACGGCGGCGGGCATTGGAACCATTGGTTTAGTGGATTATGATGTAGTGGATGAGACTAATTTGCAAAGACAAGTTCTTTTTTCCGTAGAAGACATCGGCAAGTCAAAAGTAAGAGCCGCCGAAAAACGATTAAAGGCTCTCAATCCTCATATTCAGTTTAATACTCACGAAATCCAGTTGACCTCCGAGAATGCTTTGGAGATCATTCGCGAATACGATGTAGTAGCGGATGGTACAGACAATTTCCCGACACGCTACCTTGTAAATGATGCTTGTGTGCTTTTAGATAAACCCAATGTCTATGGCTCCATTTTTCGTTTTGACGGCCAAGTCTCCGTATTCAATTACACAGATCCAAAGGGTTTAAAAGGGCCTAATTACAGGGATCTTTTCCCTGCTCCGCCTCCCCCCGGGCTAGTTCCTAGCTGTGCTGAGGGGGGTGTTTTGGGCGTATTGCCGGGTATCGTGGGTAGCCTCCAGGCCAGTGAGGTCATAAAAGTGGTCACGGGCATAGGTGAGCCCTTATCCGGGAAACTCTTCTTATTTGATGCCCTCACTTTTGAAACGCGTACGGTCAATATCCCTAAAGATCCCGGTCGGGAGCCGATCACCGGTCTTGTGGATTACGAAGCGTTCTGCGGGGAAACAGGAGCTCCCCCGGAAACTATCGGGAAAGTGAAAGAGATCAGCGTTAAAGACTTAGCCTCCATGAAAACAAAAGGCGAGGACTTTCAATTGATTGATGTCCGGGAGCCCTATGAGTTTGAAATTGCGCAGATCGGCGGCACCCTGATGCCTTTAAATGAAATAGAAGAGCATGTAGATAAAATCTCGACGGATAAGACGGTGATCTTCCACTGCCGCACCGGGATAAGAAGTGCCAAGGCGATAAAGAGATTAGAAAAAAAGTTTGGGTTTACTAATTTTTATAATCTAAACGGGGGAATATTAGCCTATGCAGACGAAGTTGATCCCTCTTTGGCAAAATATTAACACCGGGTACCCTTTGGTATCAACCTGGACTCGATCACTATTTATCACTTTAATGTTATCTAGGGGTAGTTTTGGCGAGTAAGCTTGGTGACCTTAGTGCATTTACGACTTGGTGGCAGAGCTTTCTCGGCCACCAGGTCACGAAGGCTCAGCTGGCAAGAGAGATATGGGGCATTTTCATATTCCCATTCACAAATCGATAAGGTATACCGGTACATTCTCCATCAACAGGAGCATCATAAGAAGAGAACCCGGAAGGAGTATTTAGAATTCTTAGACAGGTACGAAATACCTTACGAGGAACGATTTCTGCCCGAGTGGTTATCATGACACCCCTTCGGGGTTTTGGGGCATTGCATTATTTTTTTATAATAATTTCATCCCTTCGGGATTAAGAGAGATGCTAGTTCTACTTCTATCCCGGAGCTTTTAACATCGCAAACATAGGGCTCTTTTCATATTCAATTATTTAATATACAGATACTTATGGATGAAAGAATCATTAACATACCCTCTCCAAAAACGAAAAGAACCTTCTTTATCGTCATTCTGCCGGCCTTGCAGGGTGAGCGATGCGCGAAAGCGAGAATCTGCTGTGACGTTGAACGTGTATAGGTCTTTTTGTGAGTATATAGGTTTTCGTTTCGCGACTTCGCAGATTCCTTGTCGCGCATAGCCCAACGCACAGGCTGCAAGGAATGACGATGTTAGAAAGTAAGGATGACGTTCTTAGGTATGGGTGTTGGATGGATTTAGAACAGGAGGTTGATCATCCATACTTTGCAGATCGCATCATTGAAAACTCAAGCGGCATATGGAGGGGAGACATCCAGGAACAGCGCGGTCCATTTGAGGCCTGTGTGTCAGCGGCCTATAGGGGTTGATTAGCGCGTTTTGCGGGGAAAATGGGCTTGGTTGATGGCGCCTTTTTCTTTTGGTTCGTTTTCTTTTGGGCGTGCAAAAGAAAATGAACACGGACTTAGAACCACAAAATCCCGC
>JANQLQ010000232.1 GCA_028280565.1 Fulvivirga sp. | reverse complement strand
GGATGCACGGTATAAGATGGATGAGTATAGCATCTCCAAAGAAGAATTGGAGTACTTGGCGAAGAAGGTGGAGCAGTTGAAGGAGGTGACAGGGAGGCTATGTGGGGAGAAGATTGGGGAGATTGGGAAGGGGAGTATAAGATAGTTGTTACTTAAAGTTAGATAACAGGAACTATACTGTCATTGATAAGTTAGATACAAGCACCAGCAATGAAATTCAGAATTCTAATCGCTACTGTATTTCCTCGACTGGCTTAAGTTTAGCGATAGCGCAACTTAAGCCCACCAATACCTGCAAGTTTATAACTTGCTTTTGCTGAATTTCAAAATTATGATAAGCATTGAACGCCAGCTGCAAACAGCCAGGTATTTATAAAATTAGGTTATAACTTAATCCAGTGGAAATGAACTTAGGCAGTCGTCCACTACCCGCATTACAAATGCTAACGTGAGTGCCCTGGTATGGCTCTATGACCCTCGTTGCAAACAAGGGTCAGTTTAGGAGTACTGTTATTGAAAAGTTGAAGGCAATGGGAACAAACTACTAAGAACAATAGTGAACAACATACTCAAACATTATAGCTTGCCTTTAAAATTTACAACAGTATTTATTGGATTTATTATTGCCAGTTGTAAACCACAGTACCATAGTCCAGTATCATACGTATCACCCGGAGGCACAAAGACAGTAGATATTGTTTCAGAGGATCAACTTAGCAATGACCCGGATCCATTCTGGCAACATGTTTCAATAAGAGAGTCCAAGGATACAGTTCCAATCGTACCGGGAAATTTATTTGCTGTATCCATGTATGAGCAACCCATCGTGACCTGGCTTAATCAAGATACTGTGATAATTGAATTTAAAGGACGTTTTGGGCAATCATTTAACAAGAAAGAAATCAAATCAAGGCTTTGGAACGGGGTATTTATTGAAACAGTGATTGAAAATGATAAACGCAATGACTCTTCAAAGCGTAAGAACGTAAAGCAATTAGAATAAAGATTATGGGACATAAAAATGTTTGTATCAATTGCCAGAAGGCCTATAACATGGGAATGAATCATGAAGATATTAGGGAAGGGAATTGCCCCGAATGTGGTATGAAAATGATACCCGTTTCTCATAGGTTTAGACCTCCTAAAAAAACAGAAAACAAGAAATGGGAAGTTGTCAAATATTATCTATCGAATGGGTTCTTTTATCACCACATTAAAGATGCTGGATGTAACTCTTGGGTTCCGTATCCGGAAGATATGCGGGGTGCAAAAGAGTTTGTGAAAAAATACCGGGCCCAGTAAGGTAATTTTAGTTTACTACAATCCATCTCATCACCCACCTCGTCCTCGTTTGCAACGAGGATGAAAGAGCCAGTCGAGTATGCCTCACTGTAGCATTTGTAATGCGGTTTCTTACACAAGGCCTGCAAAGAACAACTACCTCCCGACGCAACTTAAGCCCACTAATACCTGCAAGTTTATAACCTGCTTTTGCTGAATTTCAAAATTGTAGTGCTTGTCGCACGGCAGTTACCAACTGCCTGGTATTTGCGAAATTAGGTTATAACCTTGATGCAGTGGCAGTCGTCGACCCAAGCAGTCGCCAATAACCCGCATTACAAATGCTAACGTCAGTGCCCTAGTACTGCTCAATGACCCTCGTTACAAATGAGGGCCAGTTTAAGCCCGATTTAGCGCGCAGGATTCCCCCTTTAGCAGCCAGGGGTAGCGCAGGGAAATCGAAATCCCTCGCCCATAACCCCCTCGCCAAGACCCAAACTTTCCCCCATAACCCTCCCAAAACACCTCTAACAAAGATTCCATGAACGGGTAAGACCATGGGCATGGCATTACGAGATTACCCCTTGTGTAAAGTGAATTTGCCCATTCACGGGCATTAATAATTATATGAAATTTCGGACTAACCAATTGCTACTCGATGGGTCGTGGGGTTGACAGGGTGCGGCGAGAACAAAAACGGGGGAAAACATTTTTGTACCAAAACCTTACTATATGAAGCACTTTAACTTACTACTTTTTTTTACGGTTATTTCTTACTGCTCCGTGGCGCAGGCGGTGGTGTCCGGGGTAGTGAATGACGAGAACGGGGAGCCCCTACCCGGTGTCACCGTCATTGAAAAAGGAACCCAGAACGGGACGATCACCGATGTGGAAGGAAAGTATAGCGTGAGGGTAGATGTAGGGGCTACGCTTATTTTTTCTTTTGTAGGCTATGCGGTGGAAGAAATACCGGTGAACGGCCAGTCCACGATTAATTTATCCATGGCACTGAGCATCACGAACCTGGCGGAGGTGGTGGTGATCGGGTACGGGGAGCAGAAAAAAGAAAGTGTGCTCAGCGCGATTGATCAAATCAAGAGTGAAGAGCTCCAAAAGGTGGGTTCTCCCAACCTTGCCAATGCCCTCAGTGGTATATCACCGGGGCTGAACGTGGTGGTAGAATCCGGCCAGCCCGGGGGAGAAGATGGCCAGATCTTTATCCGTGGCAATGCAGATCCCCTGGTCTTAATAGATGGTGTGGAGATCGTAGGTGGATTTTCTAACATCGATACACGAGACGTAGAGAACATCAGTATCCTCAAAGATGGCGCCGCCACCGCCGTGTACGGGATCAGGGGAGCGAATGGTGTGATCATCATCACTACGAAAAGAGGGCAGAAGGGGCGCCCCAAAGTAACGCTAACCTCGGAATACACCATTAAAACCCCTACCACCGTCCCTGACGTGCTGGGAGCGTATGATGCACAGTCGGCTTTAAATGTAGGTATTCTCAATGACCAGGCGTACAATGCAGGTTATTCCAGCGAGGAGGACCTGGGCCACTGGCGCGATGGTGACCTACCCTACCTGTACCCGGACACAGACTGGTTCGACCTGATCATTAAAAAATCGGTGACCAGCCATAATCATAACGTAGGTCTGAGGGGTGGGAACGATTTCGTTAAATATTTCGCTTCTGTAGGCTTCCTGGAAGAGGGAGATATTGTAAAGACCACAAAATTCTACAATTACGATCCCCAGTTTGATTTCAAAAGGTATTCCTTCCGCGCTAACCTGGATTTTAAGCTTACCAAAACCACTACATTGAATACCAGCGTACACAGCCGTTTTGAAGATAAAAGCCAGCCGAGGATACAGGGAGGCAACGCTCAAAACCTGGGACGGATATTCGGGGGGTTATATTCCTCGGCGCCTGGTGGTGTCGTTCCCTTGTACCCGGCGGAAGTCATGGAAGAGTACCCGGATGAGCTCTACCCGGGACTGGCAGAGCCCCGGTTCGGCGCAGGGTCTAACTTATTTGCCGACTTGAATACTGCCGGGGTAGCAAGAAGCTACAAAACCGTTTTCACGACCGACTTTGAGCTACGGCAAAAACTCGATTTTTTGGTCGAAGGCCTTACGCTTATTGGTAAGTATAATTTTATCACCGACTACCGCAGCTCCGAATCCATTACTTGGAATGGGGTGCTGCATCCACGGATCGATACCTACACCTTGGAAAGAGATGGTTCATGGTTCTCTTTTGAAGGGAGGAATTACGCCCGGCCTATAGAACATAATTTGAACAATGAGAACCTCAACGGCAACCAAGAGAACACCTATTTCCGGGGTCAGCTCACGTACAAAAATGAATTTGGAAAACACAGTGTCACGGGAATGGCGCTTTTCAGCCGGTTGAAAAGGACGATAGGCACCAGCTTCCCTTCCTTCAACGAAGACTGGGTAGGCCGCGCTACCTACAATTACGACTATCGCTATTTTGCCGAGATAAGTGGATCTTATAACGGGGACGAAACATTTGCACAGGGTGAAAGATTTGCGTTTTTCCCCTCGTTTGCCATAGGGTATAACCCTGCAAATGAAAAGTTTGTCAAGGAGAACCTGCCGTTCTTAGATAACTTCAAAATAAGGTATTCCTTTGGCCAAACCGGGCAAAAGACCGGGCTTAGGATAAGTCGCAACCCCGACCAGTTTGCCCGCTGGCAGTACTTGAGCTTTTTTGATTATTTGGGAGGCCGGGAGCGTACGCGGTACTATTTCGGGGAGGATCTTGACATTCCTTTATCGGTCATCGGCGAAAATCAAATTGGCAATACCGCCCTATCCTGGGCTACGGTCACCAAGCAAAATGTAGGGGTAGAATTCGGCTTACTGGATAGTAAAATTTCCGGGAATTTAGAGTTTTTCAATGATAGCAGGGTAGACCTGATCAAGAGGCCATCTGCCGCTGTACCCAGCTATGTAGGGTCTATTGCACAGCTTCCTTTTGCTAACCTTGACGAGACAAAAAGCCATGGATGGGAAATAGAGATCACCTATCGCAATACGCTACCCGGGGGTTTTAAATATTCTATTGGTGGCTTTTACGGTTTTAACGAGAATCGTGTGGTCACCAGCGTGGCGGATGGCGCAGGCACCCCCGAATACGCCAGGGCGGCGGGTAAACCCCGGGGCGTAACACCGCTGCTGCAAGCGGACGGCTATTTTCAAAACATTGATGAAGTGGTGAACTACCCTGAATTTGCCGGTAATCCCGGCTTAGGGGATTATCGCTACATCGATTACAACGCCAACGGGACGGTGATCGGGAATGAAAATGAAGACCAGGTAAGATTCGATCTGCCCATTTCTCCTAAAAACAGTTATACCTTCCGCCTGTCGGCTTCTTACAAAGGAGTTTCCGTCAATGCCGCTTTCAACGGTGTTTTCGGGCATGAAGGCCTTGTAAGAGATAACGTAGCTTATGCGCTGCCCGGTGGGGAAGCTGCGGGTCGCCGGGAGCAGCTGGATTATTGGACGCCTAACAACCCCAATGCCCCTTACCCGGCGCTCCATGCCGAAAACAATCCTAACCTGTTTGCGCCGCACACCGCCCGCATCATTGACCTGGATTACTTTAAGCTAAGGAGTGTGAACGTGAGCTATACCTTTAACACTTCCAAGATGGGGAACATCAGTAACCTCACCATTTACGCCAATGGCAACAATGTCTTTGCCATTTCAGACGTGGACTTCGGTGATCCTGAAGGGAATTCTGCCGGGAGTCTTTATCCCATTGTACGACGGATCAATTTAGGGTTAAAAGTAGCTTTCTAGGTTTTAAACTTCATGACGATGAAAAAAACACTTTACATAGGAATTCTAGCAGCGCTTTGGACCCTCACCGGGTGCGAAGACTATTTGGACAAAGTAGAGGAATTCGATACACTACAGGAAGAAGACGTATTTACGGATATCCAGCTTGCCAGTGATTTTTTAGACGGGGCCTACACCAGGCTGATCGCGGAGACCAGTGCCAGGGATCATCGGTCAGACTGGCTCCCCGGCATGACCATGGCAGGAGAGGGCTACCCGGGCAGGCTGGGCCTAAACGTACCGGAGACTTACAATATCTATGCGCAAGGAGATTACCTAAGCTTAATGAACCGCCCTTCGCAAGCACAGACCACTCCTTATTTTGTAGATCGGTATTATGAAGGCTGGAAGGGGATCAGGACGGTAAATACCTTCATCGAGAAATCGGGAAGCATACAGAACGGCACCCAGCAAGAAGTCAATGCTTTGCTAGGCCAAGCGTATTTCTTAAGGGCTTACCTCTACCACCTTATGACCAAGCGGCACGGCGGGTTAGTGTACCTAAAAGAAAATTTAGACCTGAACGCCTCGTTTGACCGGGAAAGGGACACGTACGAAAACAACGTGGCGGACATGCTTGCTGACCTGGACCAAGCCATCGAATTACTTCCTAACACATGGGACGGCCGGGACTATGGACGGCCTGCAAAGGGTGCCGCCTTGGCCCTCAAGTCTAGGATCACACTATTTGCGGCCAGCCCGCTGGTAAACAGCCCCGGCAGTGCCGAAGCCTGGGAAGTAGCCGCACAAGCGGCATGGGATATGATCAACCACGCCAATACTACGGGACTGTACCGGCTCATAGACGCCAGCGACGCCATTAACATGGATGTAGACCAGGACGGGGCGGACGTATTCGTACCCGAGCCGCCCCAGCTCGACCCATACCGGGGAATATTTGTAGGCCCAGGTACAGCGAAAGTTATCCCGGCGGAAGTGATCTTTATGGAACTGAACCCTTTGTTCGACTTACCGAGCAGTAGCTTTTTAAACCCCGTCCCCAGGTTAAGCCTCACCGTGGGTTTTGATATCATCAAGGGAAACACCAGCCCTATGAATATCGGTGCGCTGGCGAACTTTATCGAACATTTCGAAACCAAAAATGGGCTGGATATTGCGGATGACCCTTCCTACGATCCTCAAAACCCATTTATCAACCGGGACCCTCGGTTTTACAACGCGATACTTTTCGATGGCGTGCCCTGGCAACATACGGTAGGGGCGATCAATGGCACCGGCTTTACTGACCTGGCCTTGGTCAACGAGGAGGGGAGAAGGGGACTAGACCTCCACGACCCGGCTACCCCGGCATCGCGCCTCTGGCGGGTGATGAACCTCACGGGACTAAGGATACGTAAGTGGGTGCCGAATGGTGCATTTTGGCAGTCCGGGAACAGTGGCTTATGGGATTTTTATGTGAACAACATCCATTTCCGACTGGCAGAGATCTACCTGAACTATGCCGAGGCGGCCAACGAGGCTTTTGGCCCTAATGGTTCAGCGCCGGGCGCCTCGCTAACCGCCCTACAGGCGATCAACCGGGTACGTAACCGGGTGGGCATGCCCGATGTGAATGCCCTGTATGCCGGCTCGCAGGAAGCGCTGCGAGAAAGGATCAGGATAGAAAGGGCCGTGGAGCTTTGCTTCGAAGGCCATCGTTATGACGATCTGCGCAGGTGGAAAATAGCGCACTTGGAAGAGCAAAAGAAGGTGGAGTTCCTGGTCATGCGTTGGCAAGGCGGGCCTTCAGCCACTTTCCCTACGGGCTTCAGCTTTGCCACGGAAGAGCAGTCCAACCTCCGAAAGACATTCAACGAAAGGAATTACTGGTGGCCTATACCTTCCAGTGAAACTGCTGCCGTTCCCTCGTTCAAACAGACGCCGGGATGGTAAGCAACTTTAAGGATCTATCTATCAAAATGTTAAAAATAAGCATTTGCACATGGAAATAATTTTTACCAGCAGAAAGGCCAGTAGTTATTGTATCCCATTTTTCTTGTTCATGATCACGCTCACCTATGGACAAAAAACGGAATACGGTAATTCCTTGCCAAAAACGATTAAGGAAGCCAAGGCAATCAGCCCGGTTTTAGCGTCGTCACGGGAGCTTCCTGTAACTAACGTTCCATCTCCCCGGCTCGATATGAACCGTTTGGAACCCCAAGATACCGCTTCGCTTGAAACCGCCAGTAGTGGTGACAGGATCTTAAAAACACCCTTTGGCACGTTTAACCTTAGCCAGGCCACCGGTTCGGTATTTAGGGTATCGGGGGATGAATTGCGGAAAACCCCTGGGAACAACCTTTCGGAAGCATTACGAGGCCGGGTGCCCGGGCTGCGCATAACGCGTGGTACCAATACTCCCAGCGGCGAAGGTAGCTACACGTATGTTTTAAATGGTGGCACCCCATTTATCCTCATCGATGGCCAGCCGCGTGGCCTTCAAGTGGACCTAAGGGAGGTAGAGGAAGTACTGGTGCTGGGCGATGCTACTTTTAACTCCCTGCTCGGCATCTTGGGTGATAACGGGCTCATTTATGTGGTGACTAAAAGCGGCAATACGGAAAAAGCGGTGGTAGAAGTCAATTACCAATACGGGATCAACCGGCCTACACGGCTGCCTAAGCTCCTGGATGCTTACGAGTATGCCACGGTGATCAACCAAGCCGCTAATAACGACGGGTTTGGCAATATCTACAGCGCCCAAGAGCTGGAAGCCTACCGGGAGGGTACTGAACCTATCCTGTTTCCCAATGTAGATCATATGGACCAATTCGTAGAAAGCTCGGCACCTTCTAACTATGCCTCGGTAGGAGTTTTCGGGGGAACGAAAAATACCGTCTACAGCGCATTTGTAGGATACAGCGATTGGAAAGGGCTGGAAAAGGTAGGCAGGCGGATCGAGGGCAGGGACATAACCTTCAGGACCAAGATAAGCGCCCGGTTAAGCGACCTTATCTCCACCAACGCCAGCGTGTATGGCAATTTCGGTGAGAATGACCGGCCTGTTATGAGCGCCAACCAAATGTTTGAGTGGATCACCACCACGCCTGCCAATGCTTTCCCGCTGATGTTAGGAGATACAGCCTATATCGTAAGTAACCAGTTTAAGACCAACGTGCTGTCAGAATTAGAGGCAGGAGGCACCCGCACGGACTATGACGCGAATATGTTCTTTGATTTTGGCTTCGATTTCGATTTTAGCCAATCCGTTCCCGGTCTTACTTACCAAACCTATCTCCTCCTCAGGACTTTTAATTCCCAGTCTTTACAGGCCAATAACACTCCTGCTACCTACACCCTCGAAACCTTTGCGGACCGGGATGGCAACGATTCACTGGCGTTAAGGGTGAATACCTTGGAATTCAGGCAGCTCAACGTAGGCAGGACCAGTTCCGGCGTAGCCAGGAACTTTACCTATGGAGGCAACCTCAGCTACTCGAAACTATTCGGCGTCAGCAAGCTGAACATGAACCTAAGCCACCTGTTGTACTACATCCCCACACGACTTGCTACGGAGCCGGACATACGTAACCTTATGGTCAACCTAAATGCTTCTTACGCCTACCGGGACAAATACATCTTTTATGCGAACCTGAATTCCAGCAGCAGCTCAAAATTCATCGACGCCAACAGGACCGAGTTGTTCCCCACTTTTGGGCTGGTGTGGGTGGCCTCCGGGGAGAGCTTCCTACAAGACAATAACGTGATCAATTTTTTGAAGATCCGCGGCTCCTACGGGCGGATCGGCACCGAGTATACCTCTTCCACCTTTTTGTACTTGGACACTTGGGCAGGGGGCAGGAATAACAGCACCCTTTACACCGGTATAGCTGATACCCGCCAAAATGATTTTGGTTTCCGGGTGACCCAAATCGCTAACCCGGACATCGATTGGGTTACCTATGATCAATTCTTTGTAGGTGTGGATGCGCGATTGCTCGATAAGCTCTCCTTTTCGCTGAATTATTTCAACATCTACATCGACGGCCAGGTCACGCAAGCCAGTGAATTATTTTCCGACGCTTTAGGCAATGATGCCTACTTGCCCTCGATAAACTATACCGAAAGAAGGAACGAAGGGCTGAATGCCGCACTGGACTACAGCGGCAGGGTAGGAGACTTCCAGTATTATGCCGGCTTTAACCTGGGGTATAGCAAAAAGACCTTGGAGCGACTCCCCGAAGTGCAGCACCCGGATGCTTATCGCCTCAGGCAAGGACGGCCCGATGATATGATCATGGGATTTGAAAGTGACGGGCTTTTTACCGCGGAGAATATCAATGACGCTTTGCCCCAGTTTGGAGAGGTGCAGGTAGGCGATATTAAGTACGTAGACCAGAACGGTGATAACGTCATCGACATCCGCGACCAGGTGGAAATAGGCAATAACACCCCTAGGATCAACTACGGCTTAAGCCTGGGGGCAAGTTACAAGGGATTCAACATTGATGTAGTGGGTACAGGAACCGCAAGCTATGCCATTAACTTGCTGGATATTCCCTACTACCAACATTCGGGCTTAGGCACCTACTACGGTAGTGTAAACGAAGACCTGCCCAACGGAAATGCGAACCCAAGACTCAGCGCGACAGTCAATGATAACAACTACCTAAACTCGGACTACTGGCTGGTAGAAGGGGATTATTTGAGGATCTCATTTGCGGAGCTAGGGTATTCCCTTCCCAAATCGCTGACTTCCGGGATCAAGGTGGACAATATAAAAGTATTTCTCCGGGGCAGTAACCTGGCGCTTTTCAGCAAAATGAAAGACCTGGACCCCGAAGATCCGAGGTCTGGCCTGTTTGAATATCCCATGATGAGGAATTTTACCATTGGAGCCTCGGCTAATTTTTAGTGACTCACTGTTAAATAGGGTTGAACATGAAACATACATATACGCAACTGGCCGTTACACTGCTCGTAGCTATGCTGGCCGTTAGCTGTGAAGATTTCTTAGAAGATGAGATCCAAACGTTAAAAACGGAAGAGGTGATAGACTTTAGGGAGCAGTCTCGCGGCCTGGTCAATGACATCTACTCTGATTATGCCTTCGATTATTTTGATGATTTTTCCATAGAATACCTTACGGACAATGCCGTCAACAGCAGTTCGCCGGACCATTTGGCCACGGGCTTTTGGGGCCCTACGGATAATCCTTTTGGCAACGTATGGCAGCGTTCCTATCATAATATCCGGCAGATCGTCCAGTACATCGAAGAGGTGCATAACACCGGGCTGCCCTTTAAGCCTGCGCCACAGGATTCGCTTGAAAATATAAGGACCATAGGACGCTATTTTGGAGAGGCGCACTTTCTAAAAGCATGGGCCCAGTGGGAGCTATTGCAGGCTTATGGCGGACCGTCTGCCGCTACTGGCGAGATGCTGGGGTTCCCCATTATCAATCGCATTTTAGATCATGAAGAATATGCAAGGCTCTCGCGAGCCTCTTTTGAACGGTGCGTGGACCGCATCTTAATAGACCTAGATACCGCGATACAATACCTGCCGCTGGTGTATTCCGGCGAAGGGAACAGCAACCCCGGCTACAGTGTAACCGAAACCGGGCGGGCCAGCGGCTTGGCGGCCCATGCCCTGAAAGCGAAAGTAGCCCTGTTTGCTGCCAGCCCCGCATTTAATCCTACGAATGACCCGGGCAAATGGGTAAGAGCGGCTAGGCTTGCCCACGACGTGATCCTGCAAAATGGCGGTTTGCAAACCCTCCAACCCTATGACTTCCGGAGAGAGGACAATCCCGATCATATATGGAGGTTAAGAACGACCAGGCAAAACAATAGCCTGGAGCGCCGCCTCTACCCGCCAACGCTTTTCGGTGGAGGCGAGGTCAATCCTTCGCAAAACCTTATCGATGCTTTTCCCGCTGCCAATGGTTATCCCATTAGTATGACCGAGAGTGGTTTTGCCCCCAGTGATCCGTACAAGAACCGGGACCCGAGATTTAACAGGTTCATATTTTTCAACGGCGATCATTGTTTCGATAACACGACAGGCTGCCTCAGCTACGACACGCTGGAAATATTTGAGGGAGGAAGGGATTACTTTGGGGGTTTTATTCCCGATGTAGGCACCCGCACCGGCTATTACCTCAAAAAATTCTTGAACGACTTGGAGTTAGACCCATCTATTAATGACCCGGTCATCACGCTCCCCAAGGTATATGTGCAATTAGGCCTTACCGAAATGTATTTGATCTATGCCGAAGCAGCAAATGAAGCGTATGGGCAGCCCAATGTTGTTCCCCCGGGCTTGACCTTTTCTGCCCAAGAAGCGCTTGCCCTCGTCCGTGAGCGTGCCGGCATATCCCCGGACCCTTACCTGGATGCGATGTCGCTCACTGGCGAAGACTTCAGGGAGCTGGTGAGAAATGAAAGACGTATAGAATTGTGCTTTTCAGGGGAACGGTTCCACGATGTAAGACGGTGGAAAACCATTGATACCATGGACAATGTAATAGGAGTGAAGGTCACAGGGAATGGCGACGGCACTTTTACTTACGAGGAGATCAACGTAGAAAATAGGGTCTTTGAAGAAAAGAACTACTACCTGCCGTTGCCGTATGAAGAGCTTTTATTGAACAGTAACTTGGAACAGAACCAGGGTTGGTAGACCGTAAGATTTTAAGAGATGAAAGATATGCTTTACAACAAAAAAACAAGTGTGATAATAGCCCTAGGTCTCATGGCCGGGTCAGTTTTATCCTCCTGCACCTATGACGATTTTGTAGAAAATGAATTTGAATACACGGCGGTTTACCTGCCCAAAACGGAAATAGCAAGGACCTTCATTATGGATGAGGGCATGCGAATAGGTGTAGGAGTAGTACTTGGCGGAAGACTGTCAAACGACAGGGATGTAGACGTTACGTTTTCACTGGTTCCCGAAGTTACCACCGGGGCAGGCTACACTGTCCTGCCCAGTGATTACTATGCATTAGAAGGGCCGGGTGGAGAACCGGTGACCAATACGATCACTATACCCGGGGGCAAAGTACAGGGCTTCGTTTATGTAAAGGCGGACTCGGCGGCGTTCCTTGGAGATCCCCTGTCGTTGGGGTATAATTATGCCCTGAGTTTCCGGCTGGAAGAGGTAATTGGCGCAGATTCGATATTAGCAGACTTGACTACGACTACCATTTCCTTTTCGTATATCAACCAGCTCTATGGCAATTATGTGCAGCTAGGCCGTATCAACCGCACGGAAAATGGCAGCCCCCTTGACCCCCTACTTTACCCAGGAGGGATCGACGATGTGGTGGAGCTTACCATGCATGCACCGGATACCTTGGTAGTGAACGGCATAGGCCAATCTCGCCAGCAAGAGGATAAAATGAAGATCGCCATTAGGGCGGATAATTCGATTAGCATTGTAAGTATGCCCGGTGCCACTCCTGTCACTGATGACGGTGGGTCGAAATTTAACCGCGCCGAAAGGGAGATCCTATTGAATTACAGTTTTGAGCGGGATGGGATCGTCCATTCTGCCAGGGATACGCTGGCATTCCGGAATAGGGTAGTAGATGGGGTAAATCAATTTGATATTTGACCCAGGTCATGATCTTTATCACGCCAGTGGTTTATAATGTTTATATCGCGATTCTTTTAAATAAGATTGGGAAGTCTTAATTTTTAAATAAAATCGCGAAATGAGCGTAGCCCTGGCCTAAAATCACCCCCATTCTATTTGAGTCACCCATGGTGAACCTTGCAGGGGGGCAGGAAGGAACATGACTTATCCCGGACCAACTTTATGATGTTATAAAACTAAGAAGCCGCGAGGTCGAGCCAAATACTTTACCATGGTGGGAAGGTATTTGGAAGAAAGATCTCCCAGGCAGCAATAGTAAAGTGATTTAATTAAATACGGGTTCAATGTCGTTTAGAAATAAAACCGGCGCTTACCCCAAATCCTCTAAAGGGAACCAACTGCGCGGTGGATTGCCCCTTCATTGGTGAGGGGTGCGATGGGTACACTGGACTAAAAGGCATTAAATACAGGTTATTCGGAGGTAGTATTGACACGTTGTAACGTTATCATTTCTCGAACGGTATTGTTTTTATGTCTAAGCACGATTGCCGTTACCACTTATTCCCAGTACAGCTTAGGCCATCTTTCCGTGAATGATGGACTTACCCACAGCGATGTGGTGGCCGTGGTGCAGGACACTTCCGGTATTATTTGGCTCGGCACTAACAATGGCCTGAACCGGTACGATGGATACACCTTTCAATCCTTTAAGCATGATTTTGAGGACACCTTAAGCTTGCCCAACAACAGGATCAAACACCTTTTCTGCGACTCTGGGAATAGGTTATGGATCGCTACGGAGAGAAATTCAATCTCCTATTATGACCCGGTCACCGGTTTTTTTTATGATGTGCCTTTGGGGAAAAGCTACCGGGAATATGTGGCGCAGATCGTGGAAGATGAGCAGGGCAATACCTGGTATGTCACAGACCAGGGGAGTCTCAACAGGTTAGAGTGGCGCGAGGGTCGCTATCATTCCATAGGCTTTCTCATGCCCTTGGAAGTTACTATTTCGGAGATCTTGTCGTTCGACGCTAAGATATGGATCGGTACCATGGAAGATGGGCTTTGGGCGCTTGATATCAAAAAGGGTAAGATAGACCGGGTCGAGGCCCATGTTTTCAGCGCGGCGTATTCACTGGAAGTAAAGGATAGCACGCTGCTCGTAGCTTCAGACCGGGGATTGTATAAAATGAAGGCCCCAGGGACCTGGGAAGCATTATACCACTGGGAAGATAAGATGGTCAGCGATATCGTGGTAGATCATAACGAAGACATTTGGATCGGGGTTTACGATGGGGGCATGATACAATTACAGGGGCAAAACGGGGAATACACGGATTCCTCTTGGTATACCGCTCCAAGTACATTAAAGACCAACAGGGTAAATGACCTGCTGATCGATTCCTTTGATGTGTTATGGATCGGTACTTCCGGGGGAGGGGCACATTTTATTGACCTGGGAGCTAAGCCATTTAAGGCCATTAACAGTGAGAATACACTTATCCCGGACAACTACGTTACCGCGATATACGAGGAGGATAACGACCTTTGGGTTGGTACCCGTAATGGACTGGCCAGGCGGCGTGGTCCGGGCGATGTCTCCGTTTATGCAAGGGGTGAACATATTTCTGCTTTGCATAAAGACCGTTATGGCCAGTTTTGGGTGGGCACCCGGTTCAGCGGGCTCCGGCTCTTACAAGAAGATGGTTCAGTGCAGGAATTTACCCAGCAGCAGGAGCAAGGACTATCTAGTGACCAAGTGATCGGTATCGGTGAGGATGGTTTCGGACGGCTGTGGGTTGTCACATTTGACCAGGGCGCTACGCTCATAGATGTAGCTACAAAAAAAGTATTGGCCTACCTGGATAAGGACAACTACCTGCCTACCAATAACCTGACCTATGTATATCCCGATCCCGGGCAACGTAATGTGACGTGGATCGGGACCAGGGATTCAGGGCTGTTAAAACTGTCGTTTCCCAGTACTTCACAAGTCTCCGTAAAGCAATATCAATTCGATTCGAAAGACACAACGTCGATCAGCTCCAATTATGTATGGCCTATTTTAAGGACCCGGCAGGAGGAGCTTTGGGTAGGGACCATCGGTGGCGGACTCAATAAGCTTGTAGAAACCGCGGGAGGCGTCACCTTCCAGCATTTTACTGAAAAGGACGGGCTTGCTGATAATGACGTGGAATCCATCCTGGCGGATAATCTTGGTAATTTATGGATCGGTGGGAGGGGTTTAGTTCAGTTCGATCCGGGGGATAACAGTTTTGTGGTGTATGACGTCAACGATGGCTTACAATCCAATTCGTTCAAGATCGGCGCAGCCTTTAAAAACAAACAAGGATTGCTCTACTTTGGAGGGATCAACGGGCTAAACTTTTTTGACCCCAAGGAAATTAAGGCCAACCCTCATCAACCCAAAATCATTTTTGACGACCTGAAGATCTTTAACCGTTCCGTGGGCGTAGGTGAAAATGTGAACAACCGGGTCTTGTTGCCCAAAAAATTAAATTACCTCTCCACGATCACGCTAAAAGCTTCTGAAAATGAATTTACCATAGACCTACTGGGGCTGCACTATGGGAATCCCGGCCAGAACAAGTATGCGTACAAGCTGGAGGGGTATAGCCAAGATTGGACTTACCAAGATGCCGGGCAGCGTCGTGTTACTTTTTCCAACCTGAGGGCAGATACCTACCAGCTCAAAACTAAGGTAGCCAATAGCGATGGTCAATGGAGTGATATACGAGGGTTAACCATAACCATCCTACCCCCTTGGTGGGCTACGTGGTGGGCATTCCTTGGCTACACTTTTATCATATTTGCCTTGCTCTATGTATATGGCCTGTTGATGCGGCGCCAGTCTTCGTTAAAACACGACTTGCTCTTGGCGGAAAAAGAAAAGGATCTTAACCAGCAGAAAATTAAGTTCTTTACCAATATCTCGCACGAGATCCGCACCCCCCTTACCTTGATCCATGCCCCGTTAGAAGAGGTCATTGAAGATGGCCCCGGGGTTAGTGGCTATTCGGAAAAATTGACGCTGGTCCAAAAAAATGTAAATCGCTTATTAGCGCTGACCAACCAGCTGTTGAACTTCCGGAAAATGGACAGCGGCAATATGACCCTACAGGTAGCAGGAGGGAACATTATAAAATTTGCTAAAGAGATTTTCCTGGTCTTCCAGCATGTCGCCAAAGAAAAGGGGATTGAATACACGTTCCAAGCCAGCCAAGACCCTATTCAACTCACCTTTGACAGGGATAAGTTCGAAATTGTACTCACGAACCTGGTCTCCAACGCTTTCAAATACACTAAGGCCGGCGGAAAAGTGGATATAATCATCCGGTCAGTGGGTGAGGATAAGGAGAACGCTGTATTTGAAAATGTGAAAGGTAAGGAGCAGCTTTCGGGGAATTACCTGGAAATCACCGTCCGCGATAATGGCATAGGGATGTCTAAGAATGATGCGGGCAAAGTCTTCGATCGCTTCTACCAGGTCAAGGACCTTGATACCCTGTCCATCCATGGCACGGGGATAGGCCTTTCGCTGGTAAAAGGCATTGTAGACCTTCATAAAGGTGAAATAAAGGTGAAGAGCGTAAAAGGCAAAGGATCGAACTTCACCCTTAAGATACCCTTTGGCAGTGCGCATTTTGATAAGTCCTCGTTGTTAGCAGACTTTAAAGACAGCGATAACAGCGCTCATTACGATGTTCCTGCCGCGACTGGGCAAGAGGTAGACCCCATAGAGGAACCATCCCTTATGAAGCGATGCATCCTAGTAGTAGAAGATAATAAAGACGTACTTACCTACCTTAACAGCCACCTCGAACGCACCTATAAAGTGATCGTGGCATTGAACGGGAAGCAAGGCTTAGAGAAAGCGAAACAGCATTTGCCGGATTTTATCATTAGCGATGTAATGATGCCCGAAATGGACGGGCTGGAAATGCTGTCCCAGCTCAAAAAAGATCCTAACTTATCATTCATTCCCGTGATCTTACTTACCGCACGGACTGCCACGGTATACGAATTAGAAGGTGTGGGTACCGGGGCGCACGATTACATCACTAAACCTTTTAACATCAAGGTGCTGACGGCTAAAATCGCCAACATCCTGGCGGCCAGGGAAAACTTTAAGACCTATTACGAGGCCCATATCCAGTTGAATCCCGCGGCCACATCCGATTTGCCCAATGCAGAGCAGAAATTCTTAGATGATATTACCCGGCTAGTCATCGATAACTTGGTGAACGATGATTTTTCCGTACAGGTACTGGTAAAAGAAATGGGCATGAGCCAATCCGCCTGCTATAAAAGGATCAAAGAACTCACCGGCCGGTCAGCTGTACAGTTTATCCGCGATATCCGTCTTCGGAGAGCCGCCGAGCTATTAAGTGGAGGTGAGTTGAATGTCTCGGAAGTCGCCTACAGCGTAGGGATCAACGACCTGAAATATTTCCGTGAGAAGTTCAAGGAGCAGTATGGCTGTAACCCTAGTGATTATCATGGGAAAGATGCGAAAACCGGGGAAGAAAATTTAGATTTGTAAGGTTTCTATATGGTCATATATGATTTAACTACGGAAAACACGGAGGAGAACCCTGGGGGCCAGGGAGATCGTTGAGTGCATTGCATGGCGGATCATTTTAAGAACGCTTTATTAACAAAGAAACTTACGTTATTGTAATCAATAGAACAGGTTGCCTTAGACAAGTATAAGAATAGATTACGTTAGGGCATGGCCTTGATAAGATTTTTAAAACCTACTAGTGTCCATTAAAGATTTACCCCTCAACACGTCTGAAAATCCCCCCCTCACATCACCGAATTTTCATGTTCCTTTAGACCAGGTACTCAAACAACATTCCGAATGACGCACAGCCGTACAGCCTTCTATTTGTCTATTATTTTACTATTTATCTTTAGCAGCTGCTCTTTCAAACCCGTGACCGAACCGAACAGCCGGGGTACGCATGACTTTGACCTCCAATGGAAATTCCGGCTAGGTGATTTTCCCGGGGCGTCAACCGTGGATTACAAGGATGAAGACTGGAGGGTTTTGAACCTTCCCCACGATTGGAGTATTGAAGGGGAGTATGACAGTCTCAACCCCTCAGGCCCGGCGGGTGGCTTCTTGCCCACCGGGATAGGATGGTACCGCAAACATTTTGACTGGAAGCCCGAATGGAAAAACAAGCGGGTGACCATAGAGTTTGATGGGGTCTACTGTAATTCCACCGTTTGGATCAACGGAACCGAGCTGGGGCATCGGCCCAATGGCTACATCAGTTTTTCATACGAACTTACCCCCCATTTAAAAAGGGGTAAGAACATGATTGCCGTAAAGGTGGATCATTCCACGGCGCCCAGTGGCAGGTGGTATACAGGGTCGGGCATCTACCGTCATGTGAGAATTACTACCACCGAAAAGGTCTATATCCCCAATGGAGGACTCTTTATCCGAACACCCAACGTGGACGAAAAATCCGCCCGGGTAGAGGTAGACCTACAAGTCATCAATGAAACTACCAAGATCGATAAGGCCTCCATTTCTTACACCATCACTAGTAAAGAGGGGCAACAACTTGCCGAAAAAGTGACGACTACGGCATTGGATGCAGGTAAGAACCACACTACGGTCATGCTGGACCTGCTCGATCCCCTTTTGTGGTCACCACAAAACCCTAACTTATACGACCTGTCCGTAAAGATCACCTCGAAAGGCAGGACCTGGGATGAATACCAGTCGACCTTCGGGGTGCGCACCCTTTCTTTTAGCGTTGAAAATGGGTTTTTGCTCAATGGTGTTAAAACCATCTTAAAAGGGGTTTGCAACCATCACGACGGCGGACCGGTAGGCGCTGCCGTTCCTGTAGACGTTTTGCACCGTAGACTGAAGATCCTCAAGGATATGGGATGCAACGCTATCCGGACCTCTCATAACCCTTTTGCCCCGGAATTCTATGCCATGTGCGATTCCATGGGCTTTATGGTCATGAACGAAGCCTTTGATGGGTGGGAGAAAGAAAAGGCGACCTATGACTATGGCCTGCATTTTGAAGAATGGTGGGAGAAGGACCTCGAAGCGTTCATTAAAAGGGACCGTAATCACCCTAGTGTGATCATTTGGAGCATCGGCAACGAGGTAAAAGGGTATACCAATGCCACACAACGAAAACTCGTAGATTTCATCAAGGACCTTGACAATACCCGGCCCATATCACAGGGAAGAGGATATAGTGGACCAGCTATAGACCTAGCAGGCTTTAATGGGCATGGAGAATACAAAGGCCGGTTAAAACAATTTCATGAGAAAAACCCAACAAAGCCGGTGGTAGGTACCGAGATCACCCATGGCTTACAAACCCGAGGCGTTTACCGTACTAAAACACAGTACAGGCGCCGTGATTACCCAGCTCCATGGGAGAGGGGTAAACCTTTCAGCGGGATCGCTGACAAGGTCTTCCTTGACGATGACCTCACGGAAAAAGAGGTATTTGAAAACATTGACCCTCTATACCACTCTTCTTATGATAATTCCATTGTTCGCATGAGTATCCGCGATTATTGGCGAGAGACCAAGGACCTGCCTTACTTCATAGGGGCCTTCCGTTGGACAGGATTTGACTACCTGGGGGAGTCTTTTGACTGGCCGGCCAGAACGATGAACTTCGGGGTGATCGACCTGGCCGGGTTCCCTACGGATAGCTATTACCTTTATCAAAGCACCTGGTCGGACAAGCCTATGGTACACATGCTGCCGCACTGGACGCACCCGGGGAAAGAAGGGGTAGAAATACCCGTAGTGGTGTATACCAATTGCAGTTCCGCAGAACTTTTCCTAGATGGGAGATCTTTGGGTGAAAAACCGATGACCGATAAGCTACGGATCGTGTGGATGGTACCTTATGCCCGTGGAGAGCTAAAAGTTGTGGCTAAAACGGGGGAGCGAATAATGGCCACACAAACGTACCGGACAGCCGGCGACCCTCATGCGATAGAGGTTAACCTAGATAAAGACTTAGTCTCTGCCAACCATAAAGATGTAGTGCACGCAGAGATCACGATCGTAGATAAAAATGGAGAAATGGTACCGGGTGCCGGTAACCTGCTGAATTTCGAGGTGGAAGGTCCCGGTAGGCTTATTGGTGTGGAGAACGGGGATATCTTAGATCTTAGCCCACACAAGGTCAATTACAGGAAAGCTTTCCATGGAAAATGCCTCGCCATCATCCAGGCGACGGGAGATGCCGGTGAGATCAGGTTAAAAGTTACCTCCGGGGGATTGAAGGAAAAAGAAATTAGGATAAAGGTTAAACCCGCAGAGGCGACCTGACTCCAAAGGATATAATGCTTTCATGGCTTAATGGCAGAGGTTTAACAGGGTGGTCTATAACTACTGTTGAAAAGCCCCGGCCATGCAAGAATCAAAAACTTTCAATGGGAAACGATATGAACTGGCAAAATACGGAGAAGAAGCAAAAGGTACTGGGCAGCTATATGTTTGTAATATCTGTTATAATCACCTGTCTCGTACTGTTGATCATTTATTTAAGTATATCGACGTAAATTTTGAAACGTATGAAAAAATCAAACAAACATTGTGAAGGTTGAGAATGATAAACAAAAAATCGATCGTCATGGCGAGTGGTACCATTTTCGCGAAAATGCTTGGAGTTGGGATGACAAAATAAAAAACGGATCGTCTTGGCGAGGCTGGCGGTGAGGGTGCTGGGGGCTAC
>JANQLQ010000229.1 GCA_028280565.1 Fulvivirga sp. | reverse complement strand
GACTTACGTAGCTATGGCTATGCTCGTTTTTTGCGCCTTGACCTCCCACAAAATCTACGACCGCCTTACCCGCCATTTGAGGCTTGACACGACACTAGTGTTTTGCCAGGGCTGGGATAACGTGTGGCTTCAGGGAGGATGGATTCTATTAATCTGGACTCGATAATTGTTTATCAGTTTGATGTTATCCAGGGCCGTTTTAGCGAGTAAGCTTGGTGACCCTTGGTGCATTTGCGTCTTAGTGGCGAAGCTTCCCCGGCCACTAAGGCACCAAAGCTCAAAGAATCACAAAGGGATCTTCTTTACGATTTAATCTAGCATATTTTTATAACTCACGTCATTAGTTCATGGAATAGCGTTGGATGAATCAACAGTAGGCAAGTTTAACATGGGTTTTGGGTTGAGACATATGTAAACATGCATCTCTACAAATAAACAAACGTCTTGGACAGCTTAAGGGCTCGCAGTGAGATGTTTTGGAGATTGTTATATGTTATACCCAAAACTCACCTAAGCTTATATTGCCTACTGCCTACTGCCTATTGCCGACTTTGATCCAATCACACCTTTAAAGCATCTTCCATTTTTAGCCGGATCGAGTCGTTGGCCAAGTTCCCGATACTTCCTATGTGGGTGTGTTTCACGTCTTTCATTGGTGTATACTTCCCTTCTTCGATGTCTTTTCCCACTTGCTTGTAGGCATCTCGAAAGGACATACCTTGCTGTACGTGGTCGTTCAATACTTCTACGGAAAATAGGTAGTCATATTTCGAGTGGTCCAGCAGGTTGCTATTGATAATGATACTCCTTAGCATGTATTCTGTAATGAAAAGGCACGATTTCAACGCCTCGATGGCAGGTAAAAGGCTCTCTTTTAGCAATTGAAAATCACGATGGTACCCGCTGGGGAGATTATTGGTAATGACTACCAGCTCGGTAGGCAGGGCTTGTATCTTGTTACACTTGGCCCGTACCAATTCAAAAACATCCGGGTTTTTCTTATGGGGCATAATGCTGGAACCCGTGGTCAATTCGGCAGGGAAAGTGATAAAACCGAAGTTCTGGTTCATGTAAAGGCAAACGTCCATGGCCAATTTGGACAATGTGCCGGCTATGCTGCTCATGGCAAAGGCTAAAGATCTTTCCAGTTTTCCCCTGCTCATTTGAGCTGCTACCGAGTTATATTTTAAATCCTTAAATTTCAAGAGCTTCGTGGTCTGTTCCCGGTCAATGGGGAATGAACTACCATATCCCGCTGCAGACCCCAGCGGATTTTGATCAGCTATGTGATACGCGGCATTGAGAAAGTACACATCGTCCACCAAAGATTCTGCATATGCCCCAAACCACAAACCAAAAGAGGAGGGCATGGCCACTTGTAAATGGGTATACCCGGGCAGGAGCTCGTTTTTATGCTGTTCACTCAAGGCGATCAAACGATCAAACAGGGACTTGGTCAAAACTTTGATCTCTTCTATTTCGTCTTTGGCAAAAAGATGAAGGTCTACCAGCACCTGGTCATTTCGAGAGCGGGCGGTGTGGATCTTCTTACCCGCTTCTCCCAGCTTTTCTGTAAGTATGTATTCAACTTTAGAGTGCACATCTTCAAAAGACTCCTCTATGGTGAACGTGCCTTGTTCTATTTCCTCGAGCAGGAGCCTAAGCTCATGTTCAATCCCCTGTAGTTCATCTTCCTGGATAAGGCCTACCGAGTTAAGCATGGCGGCATGGGCCAGCGACCCAAGTACGTCGTACTTTGCCAGCTGGATATCTAACACCCGGTCATTACCCACGGTAAATTGTTCTATGATCGTTTCTGTATTTGTCCCTTTATCCCAAAGTTTCATATCGTTTGTATTTAGTATTGATTGGCTTGTCTTAGGTTCGTGAATGCAAAATTTTGAATTTTAAGAGGGTTTTCTAGCCTCAATTGCCGGTATCCTTGCTGGGGTTAAAATCCATGATGCCGATTCAATCTTCTCCCAAACCCACTGCATTCAACTCCTCCAAAATTCGTATATACAGTTCAATTCCGCTTGTGATCTCTTCTACGTAAATGAATTCATCGGCCGTATGGGAACGAGCGGAATCACCGGGACCGATCTTCACGCTAGGAAATGGCATTAAAGCTTGGTCCGATAGGGTAGGGGAGCCGAACTTCTGGATCTGTAACTTATCGGCTACTTGTACG
Organism: Fulvivirga sp.; assembly: GCA_028280565.1. Classification (GTDB taxonomy): domain Bacteria; phylum Bacteroidota; class Bacteroidia; order Cytophagales; family Cyclobacteriaceae; genus Fulvivirga. The sequence continues at coordinate 8,973 of JANQLQ010000229.1, read as the reverse complement.
ACGGGGTGATCCGGCGCTATGCCCGAAGGCTGAAGGCGGACAGACCGCGGGGATACTTCGCAGCGAGTATTTGACCTGATAATTTCCAGCACATCTTCCAGCGAGTAGGCATCCGTAACGCGCGTATCTACCACAAAACTGCACTGATCCGGTACTACATTATGCTGGCTGCCTGCGTTTACTTGGGTGACGGTCATTTTCACCGCTCCCAACATTGTGGAGATGTTTTGAAAGGTATAGTTTTTAAACCATTGAATGTCTTCAAGAGCATTATAAATGGCATTTTCTCCTTCATCCCTCGCGGCATGTCCTGCTGTACCCGTGGCAGTGCAATCCAGCACCATTAGTCCTTTCTCGGCTACGGCCAGGTGCATTTGTGTCGGTTCGCCCACGAGGGCCAGGTCAATTTTTCCTAGTTGGGGTAAGGTGCTTTCAATTCCACCTTTCCCGGATATTTCTTCTTCGGCAGATGCGGCAAACAGGATGTTGAAGTTAAGGTCGGTGTTGGTTTTAAAATGCAGGAAAGTGGCCAAGAGGGAGACCAGCGCTCCCCCGGCGTCATTACTTCCTAGCCCGTAAAGCTTGCCATCTTCGATGATTGCCGAAAAGGGGTCCTTCGTATAGCCTTGGTTCGGTTTTACAGTATCGTGATGAGAGTTAAGTAATATGGTCTTTTTCGAGGGGTCAAAGTGATCGTTTTTGGCCCAAATGTTATTGCCCTGCTGGTAGGTTATAACTTCCTTGCCATGCAGGTATTCTTGTAGGCGCTCGGCCGTAACATTTTCTTCCCTTGAAAATGATGGGACTTGGATAAGTGTTTTTAAAAGCGATATAGCTTCTTCTTGCAGTTTCATGAGGTCAATGCAGTGCCTATGTCTTCGTTGAGATTAAGGGCATCTTTTATGGTCACATTTACGCCGCCCTTTGATGCGTTAAATGCGTTGTCCAATTTCGGGATCATGCCATCAGTGATGGCACCACTCCTTTTGAGTTGTTGGTAATGAGAGAATGAGAGCTGCTCAAGAAGCGAACTTTCATCATCTATATCCAATAGCACCCCGGCTTTTTCAAAGCAATAGATCAATGTAACGTCAAAAGCATCGGCCAGGCTTAGCGCGATCCCCGCAGCTAGTGTATCGGCATTGGTATTGAGCATGCTGCCTTTCCTGTCGTGTGTGAGGGCGCAAAAAACAGGCGTAATATCTTGGTGTAGTATGGTTTTTATAAAAGCGGTGTTTATGTCTTTTACGTCGAAGTCCCCTACATAGCCGTAGTCGATGGAGGCATGGGCACGTTTATGGGCGGGGATCACGTTGGCATCGGCACCGCTAAGGCCTATAGCGTTCTCACCTAATGATTGTAGTTGTGCGACTATGGTCTTATTCACAAGCCCTCCATACACCATGGTAACCACCTCCAGGCTTTCTTCGTCCGTGATCCTTCGGCCTTCCACTAACCTGGGCTTTACTCCTAACCGTACAGACATTTCAGAGGCCTTTTTTCCCCCTCCATGCACCAGCAGCTTGAGGCCTTCCAGCTTTAAAAATCCCGATAATACATGTGCGAGCTTAACAGTATCATCGATAACTTGGCCCCCGATTTTTACGACAGTAAGTCTATCCATGGCTTTCTAAAATTCTTTTTAAAACAGCCTGGGCGGCACACTCCCTGTTCTTAGCTTGCTGGTAGACGATGGAATGATCAATGACGTCATCGGTAGCCACTACGTTCCTGCGTATGGGAAGGCAGTGCATGAATTTCCCTTGGCGGGTAAGCTTCATTTTATCTATAGTGATGGTCCAATCTTCTTCCACAGGTAAGGAGCGACCATAATCATGGTAACTGGACCAATTTTTAGCATAGATAAAATCGGCCTGGTCAAAAGCTTCTTTTTGATCATGGACCACGGGTATACCTTCCATGAATTCGCCTGCTAACTCATAGCCGGCTGGGCATGCCAATACGATATTTGCCTCGGTCCTTTTGACCCATTGTAAAAATGAATTAGGAACGGACTGCGGCAAAGCCTTTGGATGCGGAGCCCAGGAAAGGACTACTTTGGGTGATCTTATCTTATATTCTTCCATAGTGACGAGGTCTGCGAGCGATTGCAAGGGATGCAATGTGGCAGATTCCAGGCTGATCACGGGTACCTCTGAATAGTTTAGGAACTGCTGCAAAACCTTTTCGGAGTAGTCCTCTTCCCTGTTTTTCAGTTCGGGGAACGTTCGCACTCCTAAAACATCTACATAACCGCTGATCACCCTTACCGCGTCTTTTACATGTTCCTGTCCCTCGCCGTCCATGATCGTGCCTTCTTCGAATTCGATCTTCCAGCCGTCTTTATCTACGTTCATGACGATCACGTTCATCCCGAGGTTGTCAGCAGCTTTTTGCATGCTGAGCCGGGTGCGTAGGCTAGGGTTGAAAAAAATAAGACCTAATGTTTTGTTTTGGCCTACGTTGCTTTGGTGCGGGTTGGCCTTCAGTTGGATAGCCTCTTGGATGAGGCCCGGAATGTCTTCCGTATCGTTAGTAGATGTAAAGTTCTTCATGTGTATGTATTATTCATGTTGGGCGGACACGCCCGGTCGCTTTAATTCCCCGAGGGTCTCTTGGAGACAATTTACAAAAAGGTCGACTTCTTTCGCCGACAGTGTTAATGGGGGCAATAGCCGTAACACATTTGGGTTAGAAGCTACCCCGGTAAAGATATGATGCTTTTTGAGTAGGCTTTTTCTCAATTCCGCGATAGGGTAGTCAAATTCTATCCCGATCATTAGGCCTTTGCCGCGTACCTCTCGAAAGGGGCCCACCTTTTTTAGCTGCTGGGTAAAATAGTGCCCTACCTCGCTAACATGATCGAGCAAGTTTTCTTGCTGCATGATATCAAGTACCGCAATGCCCGCGGCACAGGCCAGGTGGTTGCCTCCAAATGTGGTGCCGGACATCCCGAACCAGCCTTCTATTCCCGGCCGGATCAAAACACCTCCTATTGGGAATCCATTCCCCATTCCCTTAGCCATAGTGACCAGGTCAGGTTTGATGCCTGCAAAATGTTGGTGTGCAAAAAACTTTCCTGACCGGCCGTACCCTGACTGTATTTCGTCTAAGATCAAGAAAGCGCCATACTGCCGGGTAAGCGAGGCGAGACCCTGTAAGAAATCCTGCGACGGCAAATAGATACCGCCAAGCCCTTGTATGCCTTCGATGATCACGGCACAGATGTCTCCCTTTTTCAGTGATGCTTCTACACCCTCTAAGTCCCCTAGCTCAAAAAACTCCACCTCGTGCACCTGGTCTGCCGGGGCCCTGTACTTAGCGCTGTCAGTGACGGCTACTGCCCTCGACGTGCGCCCATGAAATCCCCTGTGGAATGCGATGAATTTGCTTTTCCCATTTTCAAAAGATGCGATCTTTAATGCATTTTCCGTAGCTTCTGCACCCGAATTGCAAAGGAACAGCTGGTAGTCATCGTACCCGGACAGCTTGCCGAGTTTATCCGCCAGCTCCTCTTGCACCCGGTTGATAACGGAATTGGAGTAAAACCCGATCCGGTCTAGCTGATCCTTTATTTTCTGGACGTAGTGGGGGTGGGTATGCCCCACGGAAATCACGGCATGCCCGCCATACAGGTCCAGGTATTTTTGCCCGTGGCTATCATAGACCCAGCAGCCTTCGCCTTTGACGAGCTCTATGTCCATTAAAGGGTAAACATTGAAAAAGTTCATGGTCTTAGTCGTTAGTCTTAGGTGTAAAGATGTGTGCGGTCGTTTAAAAGTTAGTCTTTCTTCATGGCATTGATCCTCTCAAAGGAGGTTACTAAGCCTTTGATAAGCGCTGAGCTTAGGCCATGGTGCTCCATTTCGTTGAGCCCGGAGATGGTGCAGCCTTGGGGCGTCGTTACCCGGTCGATCTCCTTTTCGGGATGTCCACCGTTATCGGCCAGCAGGCTGGCGGCGCCCAAGCAGGTCTGAACCGCGATTTGTTGGGCATCTTCGGCGTCAAATCCCAATTGCACCCCGCCTTGTGTGGTGGCCCGGATAAACCGCATCCAAAAGGCGATGCCGCTCGCACAAACCACGGTAGCGGCTTGCATAAGCTCTTCGTGGATCTCCATGGTTTTCCCCACACAATCGAATATGGAATGGACCAGTCCAAGTTTTGCCTGGCCCAATGAATTACAGGCTATGCAGGTCATAGATTGCAAAGCAGCGATAGCGGTGTTAGGCATGGCGCGTACAATGGCGCAGTCCTTACCAATGACTTGCTCAATTTGAGCAATGGTAACGGCCGTGATCACCGATACAAGCGTATGACGCTTGGGGTCTATATGATCCTTTATTTCCTCCAGCACCCCGATCAACTGTTTCGGCTGAACGGCAAGGATGACCACATCGGCGGATTGGACCGCCTTCACATTATCAGTGGTGATCATCACTTGCCGCTGCGATATTTTTTCTAGCGACGATAAGTCGCGTTTAGTCAGGATCACTGGGTTGGTTTCGAGCAGCCCTCCTTTTTCCAGGCCTTTAAAAATGGCCAGGCCGAGATTTCCCGCTCCTATGATCGCTATGGTTTGATTGTTCATAGATCTAAAAAATTGAGGCTTTTAACTTTAGTCCTTCTGCCTGGTCCATTCCGAACACGAGGTTCATATTTTCCACGGCCTGCCCGGAGGCTCCCTTCAAGAGGTTGTCGATAGCGCTGGTGACCAGCAGGTAGTCGCCATGTTTCTCCAAATGGAGTATGCACTTATTGGTATTTACAACCTGCTTTAAATGCACAGGATCTTCTGAAACCGTGGTGAAATCGGCATTTTCATAGTACTTATGGTATAGTTTCTTTAACTCGTCAATGCCTGTGTTCACCTTGGTATATACCGTAGCTAAGATCCCACGTGTAAAGTTGCCCCTGACAGGAATGAAATTGATAGGTTCTTCAAACCAAGGTTGAAGACTTTTTACACTCTCGTTGATCTCCGCCAGGTGCTGGTGGTTAAACGCTTTGTAAACCGATACATTGTTATTTCTCCAGCTGAAATGACTGGTAGGAGAAAGGGATTGCCCTGCGCCGGTCGAACCCGTGATCGCATGCACATGAACCTCGTGATCCAGTTTTTCGTCATGGGCCAACGGGAGCAATGCCAGTTGGATCGCGGTCGCAAAACATCCGGGGTTGGCAATGTTTTGGGCTTTCTCTATTTGAGGCCCATTCAACTCCGGTAAACCATAGATAAATTGTTTATCCTGGAACTTGGCATGTTCCCGTAGCCGGAAATCGTGGCTTAGGTCAATGATCTTGGCGCCGTTCAGCGCATACTCTTGGAGGTATTCCCGGCTTTTTCCATGGCCCAGGCACAAAAACGCTACATCCACATTTTTGGCCAGCTCTTTTTCGAAGACCAGGTCCGTTTCACCGACAAGATCATGGTGTGCGCTATGAACAGGTTTACCCGCATGACTTTGGCTGACCACCGATAGGTGTTCAACATTGGGATGGCGCAGTAAAATACGGATAAGCTCTCCTGCTGTGTATCCTGCTCCTCCTATAACGGCTATTTTGATCATTTTTCGAGTAATTGGTTATGGTTGACGGAATGGTGTATCTTGGTTTGGTTGGCCAAAATTTTGGTAAAACCTTTCACATCTTTACCGGTCCAGGCGTTATTCATCTCCCCATAGTCACCAAATTTTGAGTTCATCAGGTCATAGTCAGACTTTACGCCCACAATGTTGAACCTGTAAGGGGCCAGCTCGACCTCGACCGTACCAGTGACATTAGCCTGGGTGTCTTCGAGGAATTTCTCAATGTTCCGCATGACAGGGTCTAAATACTGGCCTTCATGCATAAGCATACCGTACCATTCGGCCAGTTGGTCTTTCCAATACTGCTGCCATTTCGTGAGTACATGCTTTTCTAAGGTATGGTGTGCTTTTATGATCACCAAGGGAGCAGAAGCTTCAAAGCCTACCCTGCCTTTAATACCGATGATCGTATCCCCGGTGTGGATATCTCTCCCTATGGCGTAAGAGCTAGCTACGTTTTCCAGTACTCTTATTGCTTCTACTGGCGAATATTCGATCCCCTTTAAGCCTACCAATTCCCCTTGCTCAAAATGTAATGTAATTTTTTCCGCACCTTCTTTTTCCAGGGGGCTTGGGTATGCACTGCCGGGTAAGGACTGGTGGGAGGTTAGCGTTTCGGCGCCTCCTACACTGGTTCCCCATAAGCCTTTGTTGATGGAATACTTGGCTTTCTCCCAATTCATCTCTACTCCATGGGATTTGAGGTATTCGATCTCTTGCTCCCTGGAGAGCTGCTGATCCCGTATGGGCGTAATGATCTCCACGTTAGGGACCAAAATATTGAAGACCAGGTCAAATCTCACTTGGTCGTTTCCAGCGCCAGTACTGCCATGGGCAATGAAGTCGCTGCCGATCTCTTTTGCATAATCGGCGATCGCAATGGCCTGGAATACACGCTCCGCGCTGACGGATAGGGGGTAGGTATTATTTTTTAATATGTTACCATACACTAAGAATCGTACCCCCTGCCGGTAAAAATCATTGGTAACGTCTATGGTCTTGTGTTCGTGTACGCCTAACGCCGTTGCTCTTTGTTCTATTTGCTGGACTTCTTCCGGGCTGAAACCCCCGGTATTTACCAACACAGAATGTACTTCGAGCTTCATATCATGGGTGAGATACTTTACACAGTAGGAGGTGTCCAAGCCCCCGGAAAATGCCAGTACTATTTTTTTGTTTTCCATTTTTTCGTTTAAAACATTTTAACTTTTAGTCCCGCTCTCATTTTTCGTTTGGCCTTCAGGCCATGAAGCATAACAAATCGCTTAAACCTTTGCCACCGGAGCTCCTTATCACGGACCTTTCGGCTGGGTTTGGCTTTCATGGGATCATATAACATACCTGTGCATAGGCAATGTGACCTTTCCGTGCGGGTGAGAATGTCATAATTTTTACAACTTTTACAACCTGACCAAAACTTTTCGTCTGTGGTCAATTCTGAGAATGTTACAGGTTTATAGCCGAGGTCGGAATTGATCTTCATCACGGCCAGGCTGGTGGTAATACCAAATATTTTAGCCCCCGGGTACTTCTCTTTGGAGAGGTTAAAAACTGCTTTTTTGATCCGTTTGCCCAAACCTGTACCACGGTGGTCCGGGTGAACGATCAGTCCTGAATTTGCCACATACTTGTGGTGACTCCACGTTTCGATGTAACAAAACCCGGCCAGGTGACCTTCTTTTGTGGCTATAATGGCTTTACCTTCCATCATTTTAGCTTTGATGTACTCGGGTGATCTTTTGGCTATTCCCGTACCCCGTTGCTGGGCGGCCTGCTCCATAAGCTGGCATATATCTTCTGCAAATTGCAAATGATGTTCATTTGCTGTTTTGATTTCGACGTCCATTTTCGAAATAATAACTAAAAGGTGCTATAAGCGCTTTTTGGTGATTAACTAATTTGAAAATAATAAGATGAGATGTTGAAAAGAGCGATGGGCGTACCATCACGTGAACGATATTACCCCAAAAGGGGCCTGATCACCCTAATCCTAGCACATGGGGTCGGCACCACGCCCGGGAAGAGCATGATCGAGTTAAAGATATATGTGTTAGAACTAGCCATTAGAGATACAAAGGATGGTATTTAATTTTTTATTTGCAAGGCCTAATGACATTTTGTTCGTTTTTTGCAGCTAAATGATCTATTTTGTCGTTTTACCTAAGAACTGTGCTTTTAAATTATGAGATGGTTTATCCTATTGTCAACATTTTTCTTTTTCGAGGGATATGGGCAGACTTTCGAGGAGTTAGTAGAAATGGGTTATCAAAACTACCAACTTGGGGAGTATGAGCAGGCCATCCAATATTTCGATAAGGCCGCGGCAAAGCAAGAGGATGATCCCGAGCTTTTTTATCTTCGGGGGGTCTGTAAATCACAAGCCGGCTTAAATAGTGAGGCATTAGGGGATTATGACATTGCCCTTTCGCTTGACCCTGGCTATGCGGAGGTTCACTATGAGAAAGGATATGCTTTGTTTTTACTTCTGCAGTTGGAGGAATCGATCAAATCCTTTGATAAGGCCATCGAGCTAAAACCAAAGTATGCCGAAGCGTGGTTTACACGGGGCAGTATCAAGTGTATCCAAGGTGATGCTAAAGGAGCGGAGGAAGATTGGGATCAAGCCCGTACGCTGGGGGCGTATATTCCTGAGCAAAAATGTGAATAGGAGGGCTCCCTTGAAAAATAGATGCGATAGGAAAACGTTTATTTTTGGAAAGTTAGGCTGCATTTTACAATGTTTCGGATAATGCGACCCTCTAAATGAGAGGCTTAAGCAGGACTTTGTGGTTCTAAGTCACAGTTTTCATTTTCTTTTGCGCGCCCAAAAGAAAACGAAACAAAAGAAAAGGGCGCCAGAAACGAAGCCCATTTTCCCCTCAAAACGCGCTATCCAGCCCCTACAGGCCGCTTGTCCACAGCATTCAAATGTGCCGCGCTGTTCCTGGAGGTCTCCCCGCCTTATGCCACTTGAATTTTCAATAATGCCCTTCTTAAAGTCAGTAATAGGCAAAAAAATGAAGGTTGCTGATTGTTTGTTGCCACCTGTCGACTTTAAAAATGAGATTGGTAAAAATAGCGAACCGTCCAATTACACTTAACTTAACACTAAGACTACTTTATCAAGTTTAAGTAATTGATAATGAGTATTTTATTTTCAAGCCTACTGCCAGCAAGTTGCAAAGGATGGGTGATCCACGTCCTGTTCTAAATCCATCCAAAACCTATACCTAAGAACGTCATTCCTTAACTTTCTACCATCGTCATTCCTTGCAGCTTGTGCGTTGGGCTAGGCGTGACAAGGAATCTGCGAAGTCGTGAAACGAAAACCCAGTACACTTAAAGAAGGTTCACGTTCAACGACACAGCAGATTCCTGCTCTCGC
>JANQLQ010000224.1 GCA_028280565.1 Fulvivirga sp. | reverse complement strand
CAACCCCTATGGCCTGCTTACCCACATGCCTCAAATGTGCCGCGCTGTTCCTGGATGTCTCCCCTCCACACGCCATTTGAATTTTCAATGGTGCCCTGTATTTTACAATATTTCGGGTAACACCAACCTTGAAATGAGCAGTATTTTCTTTTGCTCGCCCCTCCATATGTCACTTGAATTTTCAACGATTTTCTACGAATAAAAAAAGCCCTAGCCGTCGTAGGGCTAAGGCTTTTAGGTCAAACCTTGAGTTTCTAACCTGTATTTACCTGAAGTGCCTGTAATACCTGCTCTTAGAGGTGATGCCTATCGGCCCCTCGTAAATGCCACCAACATTACCAATGTCTTGAACAAGTATTTCGATACTATTGGGTCCTTTGTCTTTTAGAACATATCCAGGGATATCATAAGCCCTGAACTGCTCATAAGAATAGCTGCGTCCGTAGCGCCGGTGATCATTAGTAGCGCCAATGAGCTCCCCGTTAATGTAGACCTCATCAAAATCGTCGATCTTACCTAAAATTAAAACTAGGTCACTTTTATCTCGGTTTGCAGGTAATTCGAATGTTGTCCGGTACCAGGCGAAGCCGTCATAGTGCCTGTATCCTTGTTTTTCCCAGTGCCCAGGGACCATGATCTTGTCCCAAGCGGCTTTTTCACGTATAGGATCACCTTTATGACTCAAGGCAAAAGACCAAAGGCCCTGTAAATCGATGACCATAGGAGATCTGGATTCCAGCCGGTAAACACCAAGCTCTCCGTCTAAGATACCTCCTGCTTGCATGGCATCAAATACGCGTATGGCAATTACATTATCACCGGAATAGTTAATCAAATTGCTGGGAATGATATAGTTGCGATTGGCATTGTAGGCGGTCTTAAATTTAGGCGGCATAGAGCCGGAAAACCCGATCAACTCCCCGTTAAAATAAACCTCGTCGGCATCGTCTATGTACCCTAGGTCCAGGTAGATCCTTTCATTTTTGGGGATCAAGTTACCATTGACTTTTTTGCGGTACCAAGCAAACCCGTCGTATCCATAAAAGCCTTCGTCTTCCCATGCGGCAGGCGCCCATATGGTTTCCCAACCGGAGTCATCGAAGCGGGGATTTGCCCATCCCTGCTGATCCCCTATGCTGAATTTCCATTTACCCCTTAAGCTAACTAACTGGCTGTTTGCGTCTTGGATAAAGGAAAGAGATATAAACCATATGATTGCGATACGCCTCAATACCTTTTCCTTGTTTTACCTAGGCTAAAATAAAGATTTCTTTCAACCTAAATCACGAACTTGTCTATTTTGAAGTAGGAGAGGGCCTGTTATCTCGTTTGAAAACATGACCCTCAGAATTGCTCAACCTTTATTTAGAAGCAATTATACTTTCGTCCGCACCTGGAAAAAAGCTCTTCCAGTGTGTGGCCCACACCGGCTGGTTATTCGCGGTGCGTATTTCATATTTTACAGACATACCTTTTAGCGATATTTCTACCCAGTAGATGCCTGGGGCCAGGTTGCCCAGGTCGTAGTTCTTTAAAAATCCCTTTTTATATCGCCGACCAGGTATTACGTCCTTCTTTACGATTCCTCGCTCGTTGTAAAGTTTTATTTTCACGTCTACGTTTTGGTCATTGACATAAAGCAGTTTCAAGGTATTTGCATGCCTTGATGGCAAAAGTTTGACCGTAGGTTCATTTTTCGAAGGTTCACCCGCGATGGCAGCAAGACTGATAACTGTTAAGAGTAATGCTAATGTTGTTGTTTTGAGTTTCATACGATTTTGTGTTTAAGTCCCTCGCCTACTCCCGTTTACACTTCCGGGTGGGTAGACAGCTGTTTTTTTAACTGGTTACACTTCAAATAACGGCCTCGGTTCACAACGAGATGTCACCACGCAGTAAACGATTGTAACAAGATGTAACAAGTTGGAAGAGGAATGTAAAAAGGCAGGTATCCTATAAAATTTCACCCATCCGCGTAGGGGCGATTCATGAATCGCCCCTACTGTTTGCCGTTTTTTGACCTAGCATTCCCACATGCACTTAAGCACATTTTTCATCCCAATAGGAGTCGTTGCGGGGGTTTTTCTACCTTCTTACAAAAAAATATTCCGAGAACAGGCTATCATAAAGTATCTGGCGCAAAATAAAATTACTCCCCCCGGGGTAAAAATCATTTCCCCGGGCTCCGGGAATACCAGGATTTCACTTTTCTTATTTTTTGGTAATGTATGAGCTTAATTTCGAAGTCACTGATTTCTTAGTGATCGATTATTAATTATGTAATAGGCTGAAGACACTGTATTAAGCCAGTTTGGGGTGATAATGTACTGGTGGTTGGCTGATTAAAGCAAGGACATCCTGGTCGAGGCAACATTCTATTTACTTTCGTACCTTTTGTCGCCAATCCCCTCGATCTTCTCCCCACAAAGCCTTTCCGTCACTTCCTTCAACTGCTCCACTTTCTCTGCCAGGTAGTCCAGCTCCTCTTTAGAAATACTATACTCCTCCATCCTATACCGTGCATCCACATACGCCCGTCGCAGCAATTCAAAGCGCCCTTTTTCCTCGTCCGTATCGTTCGGGAATACCGCAAAGCGTGGATCACAGTTCTTCACCCGTAAGGTTAGCCGCTCCAAGTCATGCTCCTTGGGGCGGTAGTCCGTGTAGACTAGCAAGATGGTGGTATAGTAACGTTCCACGGCTTGGTGGAGTAGGAAGGCTGCATTATGGAAGCTTCCTCTTTTATGAGCATTATCAAAGTCGATCAAAAATTCATTGGCACTCGTAAACCATTGGTCAAAATACTCCTGTGCCTTCTGCCGGGCTTCTTCTGCCGTTAGCTTTTTGGGATGTTGCAGGTGTACCACGCCAGTATCGTGCAGTACGATACCTTCCTTTTTAATGTCTTTGAAGAAGTAATTGCCACGCTTTAGGGCTTGGTTCAGGTTTTTGCCAGAGTGGAAGATCAGGCTGATAGGGGTTTTCACTAAGCCGGTGTCCCGCAGGATCTTGTTTACTTTGGTTTCTATTTTAAAGTTGACGTGCAGGTCGTCATTACGGGTCACTACTAGCAGGTCGTAGTCACTTTTGTATTCGTAGAGGATGCCGTTTTCCACGTAGGAGTCTTCCACGTACTTGCCGCGTGCGTAGCTGCCAAAGAGGATGACCATCTCCACGCCTTTGCTGTTGCCCAGCAGTTTGGTGAGGTGTTGTAGTTCTTCCTGTTTGGTAAGGGGGAGTTGTTGTAAGGCTTCGTTCACAGGTGTAAAATAGGGGATTATTTTTGTTGAGCTAAATATAAGGCAATAATTCGTTTCATGAATTTTTATGAACGGCATTGAATCCAGGACCAAGCGAAGTTGTGCGATTTGACTACTAAGGCAGTCGTCAGCTGCCCGTATTACAAATGCTAGTGCCAGTGTCCTGGTACTGCTCAATGGCCCTCTTTGCAAACGAAGGCCAGTTTAATGGTAAGTTCCTAAAAGTTTATGGATTTTGTGAAGGGTTTAGCCTTCCGCGTAGGGGCGATTCATGAATCGCCCCGGATGGGGGTCAACAGCCCAATAATTGGTCCGCACCGCGTGTTAAACCGGTGATGCATTTCATAAAATCATTATATTTAGAGTACTTTGAGCACAAGAGATGAATACGACACAACTTGTTAAAAAAGCCCGCGACTCGAAATTCTATCTTTGGTTACTGAACCAAGGGCTGTTTAGAATGATCCCTTTCAATAAGCCACATAATTTTCGGGTGGCAGAGATCACAGATACCAAAATTAAGACCTTACTCCCCTACCGAAGAAGTAATTTTAACCATATCAGGGGGATCCATGCTTGTGCTATGGCTACAGTGTCTGAATTCACTACTGGGTTCCTAATGGTGTCGAAGCTGGACCCGAAGAAGTACCGTATCATTATGAAAACCTTGGAGATGGAATATCACTACCAAGGTAAAATGGATGCTTACGGTGAATTTGAGATCACGGACCAATGGTTAGCGGAGCACATATACCAGCCCTTGGAAAAAGAAGATAGTGTAGTGGTCCGTTGCGAGGTGAAAATACACGATAAAGAAGGGCACCACCTTTCTACAGGGCAGGTCTACTGGCAGGTAAAGCCTTGGAGCAAAGTAAAGACCGTGGTGAGCTAAGGTGTGGTGAATGCCTCATCCGTACCGGGCAAGTTAAAGGAAACCGGGTTTCATGTAGAAACCTTTCCTTTTAGCCATGAAATGCCTTCTGCAGTGCTTTATAATCAGCAAGTCTACCTTGAAAAGAATGATGGTAATGGGCTGGTCCGTTTTATCCAAACCCGGGGCAGTGACGTTTTGATCCAAACCTACTTGTATGCAGGCGATGGTCGTGCTGAAAATGCTCGTTTTTCGGGTTTTGGAGGTATTGAATTCTTGGAAGAAGCGGCCCCCTTTTTAGATGATTTTATCAAGGCTGTTGAAAGCTGGTGCCGGGGCCATGGTGTGCAAGAAATCATGTTCAAACTCCCTCCTTGGATCTATTTCCCGCGGCTGTCTTTCCTTGAAGATGCCTTGGCACAAAATGGCTATTCCGTGCGATTCAATGAAATTAACCAGCATATCCAGGTGTCGTCAGCAGCGCTGGCCGGGCGGATGGAACCTGATGAAAAAAGGAGGTTGCGGCGGTGTTATGAGGCCGGTTTCCAATTCAGGCAGTTAAACGCGGATGACCTGCCCCTGGCGTATGAATTGATCGAAAGGAACCACAGGCGGCGTGGCTTTCCTGTTACCATGACCTTAGAAGGCCTTGGTAAAATGTTCCGTTATTTCCCCGGGAGCTACCTGCTGTTTGGCGTGTTTGATGGCGACAGGCTGGTTGCAACTGCGGTTAGCATTCGTGTAAATCCCCGGGTACTTTACAATTTTTACCATGGTTCCCATGAAGACTATCAACACTTAAGCCCCATCGTAATGGTGATCGAGGGTGTATACCAATACTGCCAAAAACTAGGGTACAGCTACCTGGATATTGGTATATCTTCCGTCAAAGGAAAATGGAACGAGGGGCTTTATCGGTTCAAAAAAAACTGTGGCTGTGAAGATGCTGATAAAAAGCTTTTTTATAAAGCTCTTTGATAAACGTCAAATGACGTATCGGGCCAAGGGTAAGCTATGTTCGAGGGGTTGGTCAGTCGGCAAAAAGCAAAAGGCAGTAGGCAAAAAGGCAGCGAACAGTCGCTTGGCTCCCTAGCCGGATGACGATTATTTCTAGGCCCCTGGCCGGTTAAGATCACCCTAGGACTACTTTTTCAGATTTAAGTAATTGATAATGAGGTTTGTAGTTTTAAACCTAGTGCCAGCGAGTTGCAAAGGATGGGGGATCCACATCCTATTCTAAATCCATCCAAAACCCATACCTAAGAACGTCTTCCCTTAACTTTCTAAAATCGTCATTCCCTTTCATACCGTCATTCCTTGCGGGCTTGGTGCTGGAATGCGCGTGACAAGGAATCTACGAAGTCGTGAAACGAAAACCCAGTGCATCC
>JANQLQ010000211.1 GCA_028280565.1 Fulvivirga sp. | reverse complement strand
TTTGCCTACTGCTCTTTGCCTATTGCTAACTTGTCGAGAACTTCCCAACTTGGCAAATAGAGTTCATTGTTTAATCCTACACGTCAGTTGAGGTATGACACAACACTAGGTTCCTGTACCAGGTTGTACTTTTAAGATTAAAGGATAATACAGCTCATCTTTTAAATACCGACATTCACCATACAATAGTATTCTTTGATCGAATATAAATGTACGGGCACATTTAATTCTTAATTTCATTGGCGATTAGGATGCCACAACCTGTTGGTTGTGAAGTGGTTGTGTTGTGTGATACATTTCATTTCTCTTATAGTAGCTGATAAGATCTTTCAAAAAGAGATTTCCTGTTTTACCCAATTCTATGTATCCAAAACACGTCCGAAGCGGATCCTACTAAACTTTTGATGCATCATGAAGACTCCAGCCAAACCGATCAACGAAAACAGCCGATTGGCTGCTTTAAAGACATACGGCATTTTAGATACGCCCGTGGAACAGGAATTTGACGATATCACCCGGCTGGCATCTGGGATCTGCAACACGCCCATTTCACTTATTTCATTTGTGGATGAAGAAAGGCAGTGGTTCAAATCACGCCATGGACTGGAGGTCACCGAAACTCTCCGTGACTATTCTTATTGCGCCCACGCCATAAACACCCCCATGGAGATCATGCAAGTAGAAGATGCCACTCAAGATGAACGGTTTAAGGATAACCCTTTGTTAACAGGTGAGCCTCATGCTCGTTTTTACGCCAGTGTACCTTTGGTGGACCCGGAAGGTCATGCGTTAGGTACACTATGTGTCATTGACCATAAGCCCAGGAAAATAAATAAGAGCCAAAGACAGGCACTGCAATCACTCGCTCGTCAAGTCATGGGACAGTTAGAGCTAAAAAGAAAACAAAGAGAACTGGACCTGGCACGTCCTGCCAACAGCGCACAGCATTTGGAAAAAAACTCTCGACTACCGGGTGAAGGTGAAAAAAACTGGCAGCAAATTGCAGTGTCATTAGAACAGGTTCAAAGCATTGCCAAAGTTGGACACTGGGAGCTCCAGGTCCCTAGCCATACACTTTCCTGGTCTCAAGGGACCTATAAAATTCACGAGATCGATGATAAGACGTATAGGCCGACATTGGAAGAAGGCCTACAGTTTTACGATGATGAATCTCGTCCCATCATCACGAAAGAGCTGACACGTGCAGCACAGGAGGGAGGGGCTTTTGATCTCAAGCTAAAGATCATCACGGCTAAGGGAAACAAAAGATGGGTACGGACTATAGGGCAGGCCTACATGCAAGATAACAAGCCCGTAGTCGTGCGCGGAGTTTTCCAGGACATCGACGAAGAAACGAAACTCCGTGAAGATATCATCCACAATGAAGAGCTGTTACGGTTGGTTTCGGAAAATATATATGATTTCGTTGCCATACATGACCTGGATGGCATATACACTTATGCCTCGCCAGCTGTAAGGTCTATGCTAGGGTATAACCCTGCAGAACTCATAGGCAAAAAACCTCGTCATTTTACCCATCCGGATGACATCAATAAAGTAACGCTCGACATTCACGACCCGATATGGGATAGTGGCAAACAGCGTACCTTGGAATACCGGACCAGGAAGAAGGACGGGTCTTACTTGTGGGTGGAGACGCTGCCCAAGTTAATGAAAAAGCATGGTGAAAACACTTTTATACTTACCTCGACACATGATATTTCCGAACGTAAACAGAACGAGGCTACCATTATTACGAATAACAAATACCTCCAAGTAGCCAAAGAAAGAGCGGAGGCTGCCTCTAAAGCCAAAGAGAACTTCCTTTCCTCTATGTCACACGAGATAAGAACGCCTCTCAATGCCATTATTGGGATCACCCACATACTGCGGCAGGAAAACCCCAGGGAGGATCAAAAGGAAAACCTCGACCTGGTCAAATTCTCGGGGGAACACTTACTTGCCCTGATCAATGATATCTTGGATTATAATAAAATGGATGCCAACAAATTGGTGTTGGATCACCAAGAATTCAGCCTCAAAGATATGATTACCAGTATTAAGGGCTCCCATGAATTCAAAGTGAAAGAGAAGGGGATAAAGTTCAAGTTATACTATGATGAAGAGATCCCTAGTATCTTGATAGGCGATTCAGTAAGGATTGCCCAGGTCATTAACAACTTGGTCAGTAATGCCATAAAGTTTACGCAACAAGGCGGGGTAACAGTATTTGTAGACGCGATTGATGTCAAGGATAAAACAACAGAAGTGGAAATAACGGTAGAAGACAGTGGTATTGGTATCCCCAAAGAAAAGCATAAAGCCATCTTTGAAAGATTCACACAAGCGGAATCCAGCACCACCCGGAAGTTCGGAGGGTCTGGCCTGGGACTTTCCATTACCAGCAAATTGCTAAAGCTCATGAAAAGTAAAATTGCCCTTGAAAGCAGCCCCGGCAAAGGAAGCCGGTTCTCCTTCAAGCTCAAGCTGCCTGTAGCTTCAACGCAGGGAAAGAGGCTAAACCCTGAAAACGCGCTGAGCCAAGAGGATCTAAGCGCTTATAACCTCCATCTATTGGTAGTGGAAGATAACGAGGCTAACCAGATCGTGGCACAAAAGTTCTTAAGTAAATGGGGGATACAGGTATCTTTTGCAGATCATGGGAAGATCGCCCTTGAAAAAGTAGCAGGCCAAGAGTACGATATGATCTTAATGGACCTACAAATGCCTGAAATGGATGGCTTTACCGCTACGGAACAAATAAGGGCGATGGATGGAGAGTACTTTAAAAAGGTACCCATCTTAGCGTTGACCGCCTCGGTGATGGACGGTATCCAGCAAAAAGCCAAACAAGCCGGGATCAATGACTACATCACCAAACCTTTTCTTCCCCAGGAACTTTACAACAAAGTAGTAAAGTGGATGGACTTGATGGGACTCAAAAGCCCGCAAGACTTGAGTAAAACTCCCCAAACAAAGAAAAACCATTTCTTTGTGGATCAACTGATGGAATACACCCAAGGAGACCTGGAATTCACAAAACAATTGGCGAAGTTATTTGTCGATAATTTAGTAGAGCTAAAAAACAATATCCCCGGCGCCCTGCGTGATCACGACGTGGAAAAAGTAAAGAGCTTAACACACAAAATGAAATTCACGCTTAACACATTAAAGGCAAATGAAATCATCGAGATCCTCGATGAAGGAAAAAATTTGGATAATGAGATCACCGAACCGACCTTGAAGGCCATGGCCGGCGATTTTGGAAAAGCCTGTGATCAAGTGATACGGAGCCTGGAAGAAGTGTAGTGGCCCGAGGGGCCTCCCTTTTCTTCGTAAGCAGTACCCGGTGTCCTTTATGGCTCCAAAATTCACAAAACATGCAAAATTAGGTTCCACTTAATTAAACTTTACTCGTTATGAAAATTCCAGCGAAACCGGCAAATGAATCAAAAAGGCTTGCCTCCCTTAAGGAATACAACATATTGGATACCCTGGAGGAGGAAGCCTTTGATGACATTACCCAGCTGGCTTCTCAAATCTGTGGAACCCCAATATCACTGGTCACTTTTGTGGATAAAGACAGGCAGTGGTTTAAATCACGCCATGGATTGGAGGTCACCGAAACTCCCCGTGATCATTCTTATTGTGCACATGCCATCAATGAACCTGCAAAAATCCTTGAAGTACAAGATGCTACCAAAGACGAGCGATTTATTGACAATCCCTACTTGACCGGGGAACCTTATGTACGTTTTTATGTAGGTATACCCTTGGTTAACTCCCAGGGATATGCGCTGGGCACCTTGTGTGTCATCGATCATAAGCCCAATAAGATCAGCGAAGATCAAAGGCGAGCGTTAATGTCACTAGCGCGCCAGGTAATGGCCCAATTGGAGTTAAAAAGAAGACAACAAGAACTGGATTTTATCAGTTTTTCATTCCAAAACAGTCCCGTGGGCATGGCATGGGTAAATGAAGCCGCGGAAATCGTTAAGTTCAATGATCGGTATTGTAGCCTTACGGGCCTGTGCGCCGAAACTCTTCAAGAAAAGAAGGTATATGAATTTGACATGAGTCTAGATGAAAAGGGATGGGCCAAGCATTGGAACTACATGCTTCGGAAAAAGAAAATGACCATAGAGACTACCTTTTCTGCTGAGAAGGGTAAGAAAAGGCATGTCGAATTAAAACTCATGTTACAAGCGTATGATGGTACGGAGTATATCCATGCTATATGTACGGATATCAGTGACCGTAAGAACGCTGAGCGACGCTCTAAAAAAAGCTATACATTACTCGAGGAAAGTGAAAAAAAATGGCAGCGTAGCGCTCAATTGCTCGAGAGAGTACAAGGTATTGCAAAAATAGGGCATTGGGAACTGAAGCTACCCAGTAATGAAGTCTATTGGTCGAATGAAACGCGCAGGATACACGAGATAGAGGATGGGCAGTACAAACCTACTTTGGAAGAGGCTATTAAATTCTATGACGATACCTCGCGCCCTGTTATCACAGCAGCCGTGGAAAAAGCAATAGCCACCGCCGGCACTTGGGACCTCAAGCTTGGCATCATCACCGCGAAAGGGAATAAGAAATGGGTCCGGGCCGTAGGCCAGGCTTACCAGGAAGATGGAAAAACCGTCTTGCTGTATGGTGTTTTCCAAGATATCGATAAGGAAACTAGACTTAGGGAGGAGATCGTCAGAAGCGAGGAATTGTTTCGGTTAGTATCGGAAAACATTTATGATTTTGTAGCAATTCACGACCTGGACGGCATCTATTCCTACGCCTCGCCGGCAGTAACACGTATGCTGGGCTACACAGCAGCAGAATTGATCGGCCAAAACCCTTATGACTACGTCCATCCCGAGGATGTTAAGGACGTTACCATCAGCATGGATGATCCATTATGGACTGACGGGAAGTATCCTAAATTAGAGTATCGTATCAAAAAGAAAGACGGGGAATACGTGTGGGTGGAGACACTCTTAAAGTTAATGAAGAAGAAGGGAAAAAATAGCTTTATTCTTACCTCTACCCGTGACATTACCGAAAGAAAAGAAAATGAAGCTACAATCCTTAAAAATAATAAATACCTCCAAATTGCCAAGGATCGGGCAGAAGCGGCATCGGTAGCTAAAGAAAACTTCCTTTCCTCCATGTCGCACGAGATACGCACGCCCCTCAATGCTATAATCGGGATCACCCATATTTTACAACAAGAAGATCCGAGGGAAGACCAGTTAGCAAATTTGGACTTGGTCAAATTTTCCAGTGAACACCTACTCGCCCTGATCAATGATATTTTGGACTACAATAAGATGGATGCCAATAAGCTGATCCTGGATAACCAGGAATTCAGTTTAAAAAATATCATGGTGAGTATTAAGGGTTCACAGGAATTCAAAGTGAAGGAGAAAGGAATAAAGTTTAAGCTCTACTATGACGATGATATTCCCGAAGTTTTGGTAGGGGACTCGGTCAGAATTGCCCAGATCATCAACAACTTGGTAAGTAATGCCATAAAGTTTACGGAAAAAGGGGGGATAAAAGTGTTTGTTGAAGCAATCGACGTCAACGACCAAACCGCTATAGTGGAAATAGCCGTGGAAGACTCGGGCATTGGTATAGCAAAAGATAAGCAAGGGACCATTTTTGAACGATTTACCCAGGCCGAATCCAATACTACGCGTAAGTTTGGAGGCTCTGGCCTGGGATTGTCCATCACCAAAAAATTACTGGAACTGATGGGCAGCGAAATTTCATTGGATAGCGAACCCGATAAGGGAAGCCGTTTTTCTTTTAGGCTAAAGCTCCAAGTAGGCTCCTCGAAAAGGGGTACATTGCTCCACCGGGAAAGCACCCATAAGCAGGAAGACCTAAGTCAATATGGGGTGCATCTGCTGGTAGTAGAGGACAATAAAGCCAATCAAGTGGTGGCACAAAAGTTCTTAAATAAATGGGGAGTCCAAGTGTCTTTTGCCGATAATGGAAAAATAGCACTGGAAAAAGTGGCAAAAGAAAAGTACGACCTGGTCTTAATGGACTTGCAAATGCCGGAAATGGACGGTTTTACCGCTACAGAACAGATCAGGGCTATGGAAGGTGAGTACTTTCGAAAAGTACCCATACTTGCACTCTCTGCCGCCGTGATGGAAGATATAAAGCAAAAAGCAAAACAAGCAGGAATAAATGATTATATCACCAAACCCTTTATTCCCCATGAACTTTACAACAAAGTAGTGAAATGGATGGACCTGGCAGGAGTTATGAACAACGGGAAAACATCTCAACCTAATCACCCGGACCAGGCTGCACCCAAGGCAGATCTCTCATTTTCGGATAGGCTCCTTGAATACACCCAAGAAGATGTTGAATTCGCTAAACAGCTTGCCAAGCTATTCATAAACAATTTCATCGAACTGAAAAACGCTATTCCAAAAAGCATACTAGAACGGGACATTGAAACCATAAAGAATTTAGCACATAAAATGAAGTTTACCCTAGACACTTTACAAGCCAAACAAATCACAGGTATGCTTGATAAGGGTAAGGACCTGGCAAATGGTAAGATCACCCAATCCACCCTAGGGGGTATGAGCGATGATTTTAAAAAAGCATGCGAGGAGGCGATCAAGAAGCTAGAAGAGGTGTAGCCACCCGGCATCCATCACTTTGCTCATCGGCGATCGTCGTGAACGGTTACAGCGATGGGATCTTTCCTCAACATCGTGATTTTGCATGACAGCGGTGCTTATTTATTTTTAACGAACCCTTAACACCCCCGTCTCATAAATCGGTTTGAATTCCTGTATCTTCGATCTGGCTATGACCGAAAGTGATAACACAGGGATACCGGATCTTGTCTTGATCGCCAAGGTAAAAGAAGGCAATCGTTTGGCTTTTAAAGTCATTTACGATCGATACTGGGACAGTCTTTTCACGGCAGCCTATAAGCTCCTGAAAGACCAAGACGCCGCGCAAGATGTAGTGCAAGAAGTGTTTTTCGACCTTTGGAACAGGATACACCGGGTAGAAATATCCAACCTCGGGGGCTTCTTATTCAACGCCACAAGGTTCCAATCCCTCAAGCAACTTCGAAAAGGAAATGTACTCGACATCCACGAAGAACGGTACCAGCAGATCTTAAGCAACAACAGCATAGAAGAGCAATTGAACTTCGATGAATTACAACAAACCATCGAAAACACATTGGATCAACTGCCCGAAAAGTACAAAGTAGTTTTCCAACTTAGCCGTATGAATAACCTCACCAACAAAGAGATCGCCCAAGAACTCAATTTATCCATACGCACGGTAGAATGGTACTTACACGTTACCCTAAAGCACCTTAAATCCACACTAGCGTCACCGGCGATCATGATCCTAGGCCTAATGGGCTGGTGGTAGGTAGTAGAATCTAGTGTTAAGTTAAAGCTTAAATGACGTATCGGCTACCGCATGAGCTGTTTGAAGTATTGATCAGTCGGCAATAGGCAAAGAGCAGTAGGCAAAAAAATAGGGGGTTACCGATTGCCTATTGCGAACTACCGACTTTAAAAACGGGATTGGAAAAAATAGCTAACCGCCCAATTACACTTAACTTAACACTAGTTCTACATTGTCACATTCAATTATTTGACAGACAGGGATTTAGCTAAAAATGAGACCGTTGGGTGTCCTCATCAAAAACGAAAAAAAACTTCTCTATCGTCATTCC
>JANQLQ010000210.1 GCA_028280565.1 Fulvivirga sp. | reverse complement strand
TTTGCCTACTGCTCTTTGCCTATTGCTAACTTGTCGAGAACTTCCCAACTTGGCAAATAGAGTTCATTGTTTAATCCTACACGTCAGTTGAGGTATGACTCGACACTGTGATAAGCCAAGTGTAACTTGAACAGTTAGCCATTTTTTTCCAATCCCTTTCTTGAAGTCGGCAGTAGGCAAAAAAATGAAAGTTGCTGATTGTTCATTGCCAACTGCCGACTTTAAAAACGAGATAGGTAAAAATAGCTGACCGTCTCATTACACTTAACTTAACACTAGGCGACTGCCAAAACCTCGATACTTAAATACGAATGGTGCCTTTTACAATTATTGGTATATCATCCTGGTTTAACTCAGAAGCATTGAATACTCTTTACTTATCGGTAGACGATCAAAAATTGCAAACTACCCCTCCCGAAAATCTTGTCGCTCTACCTACATTTCGCCCGTCGATATATTGGCCGATCCCTGCTGATACACCAATACCCGCTACCACGGGATAATAAGCAGAAAATGCGAGTTGTGTAAAGTTTACCCGGGTAGCGCTAAAAACAGCTTCACCGATATCCGGCGCATCACTGTCAGAGACTTGCGTTTGGAACCCGAAGTCTATGTAAAACTTTTCATGGGCATACCCCAGCTTCCCGGCAAATAGCCAGGCGTCGGGTACCTCATCACTTCTCAAAGAGTGCCCGGCTTGTCCTTCTACAAAAAGCCCGGTGTTAGATTTAAAATGGATAATTCCGCGCATATCCACAAAGGTAGCCCCGTTTCCAACGGATAGCAGGTCATCCGCAGGGTAATCACTAAGTGGAGTACCAAATCCTAATGCAGGTATAACTGAAAGCTGGCCGATCCCAAAGGTATGTTCATAAGCTTTATACTTCAGGTAAATCGACATATCCTGTAGGTCCTGCACCTGCTGGTCCTGGAATGACCCGTCTTCTTGGGGTATGTTTTCATTCCCATCTCCTTGTGCAACGATATAGGGTAAATTGAAGACTACGTTAAACCGATCACTGATCCCGTATTTAGCGTATACCCCGATACTTTGAGTGGATACCTGCCCTCCAAGACGACCGGGAGCATCATTCCTTTGATCTGCTAAATAGAATTCATCATAACTTTCAAAGGAATAGGACACACTAATGCTCCCCTTCTTTTTGGGAGTCATGAAACCATCAATGATGGATTGACCCAAAGTGTGTTGCGCAAAAAAGATCATTGTAAAAAAAGCCAGTACGACAAAATAGTTTTGTTTTTTCATATCTAATTATTCTTGTTGGTTCAAGGCCGATAGATCCTGCCTCGCCGGACGATTTTCTTTAATCATGTGTCGTAGGGCTAGGAAATATTTTTACTATCACGTTGGGAAAGGCAACAGGTTCTTTGATTTGTTATGTTTGGCGGGATCGCGACAAATGGGTTAAAAAACAGCGCCAGCATTAGAACTTTTTTTGTAGAGGAGATGCCTATTGGCTGGCTTGTGGGATTCAATCAGGCAATGGATTGAAAGTGAGGGTGTTAATAGTTGTAAAGCGCCATGATTATGCTCCCCGCTTTGAAGAAAACAGGGTAGGCAAAGTGCATCGGACCCAAATTTATACCTGTTTTACCTTGGGCGTCCTCTCAAATTAGCTTTGATAGGAAAATGTTTGATTTTGGCAAATTAGGATTACATTTTACAATATTTCGGGTACTGGGGAGCCTCGAAATGGGCAGTATACGCGTGATTTTGTGGCACTAAGTCCAGTTTTCATTTTCTTTTGTGCGCCCAAAAGAAAAGAAACAAAAGAAAAGGGCGCCAGGAACAAAGCCCATTTTCCCCTCGAAACACACTGCCCAACCCCTATAGGCCGCTTACCCACAGGCCTCAAATGTGCCGCGCTGTTCCTGGAGGTCTCTCCTCCATACGCCATTTGAATTTTCACTGATCCCAACCTACTTCATTTTTTAGATCCTACGGTTTCCCTGGTAAACTGGTGAAGCAGTCCCTTACGGTTTGATGCGCCCTTTAGGTTTAGTTTTCCTCCTTTTTTTAGCCGGGATGGGATTGGTCCATATCCAATGGTCTTTTAGAGCCTTAGAGGTATAAAATGCGAGCAGTACAATATTGACGAGTAAGTATAAGGTAATGATGTAAATGGTGTTTACATCAAAAAAATCATCCGTAAAAAAAACGATCAATAAAAACAGCGGCGTAAATATGCCCGGACTACGCTCGACACCATCCACGAGGTGAGCCCTTAAAAGTTTTCCTATGTAAAGGCAACTGTACAATGTGATGATAATCACCACACCTAAAGGGGAATATAGGAATGCGCTAAAGAAACTTACGATCACCAATAAAAGCACGAAAAGCCATATTCCGTACGTGAGATTAGTACTACGTGTGATGGTCTTCACAAAGGTGATAAGCCCGGATAATGCTACTAATGCCAGGAATAACTCAAACAAGCTAAGTGATGAAAACCTATCTTCGATTAAAAACTGGTAGAGGACGTCAATAGAAGAAACAACCATTAAAAGTACCGTCAAACCTATTTTTTCCAATGTGTGGATATGATCCCAAACCAGCCAACCTGTCTTGTACTGTTCATAGTACATGGCCATTTCAGAAAGGTAATTAAACAGTAATGCAATGACGAATAGTAAAACATTATCCACTTGGAAAAAAGTGAACATGATATAGAGCACAATGCCATTTTCGAAGGTGCCGAGGAAATGGCTCCAAAACTCTCCAAGGGGAGTTTCCGTATTAGTTTTACGAGCCTGTGCTCCATCAAGCCCTTTGCTAACGAGGTAGAGCAGTAGCAGGGCAGGGATCACGATGAAATTGGCTCTTCCTAAAAGGTGGGCGTCCAAGACAAAATACAGGGCAAGGTAAAGAAACAGGTTGGCAAGGATGGTGATAATATTGGCAGGGACACCCCAGGGAATAATAGACACCAGTGGGGCCACTAAGTAGTGCTGGAAGACGGGGGAAAGTAGTGAATGATCCTTTTTTTGATAATTGTAGCGTGCCATACAATTTATAAAGAACGTAAATAAGATCATGTCGCCATAACTGATGTAATTATTTTATTTAAGAATAAATTATAAAGGCTTTTATGCTATATTTTTGCGGCCTTCCACAAGAGAATCATATCCCCAACGTTCTTTAATCATGAAAAAAGACCCAATCCTGAAAATTGTTAGAATCGTTATTTATGCTTCCTACTTACTTTCACTCAGCTTAGTTTTTTTATATGATGCCGGGTTAAAAGAACTTCGAGTAGAGGAGATCCAGGCCAAGTTCAACGAGGACTCTCTTACCGAGCGGTTTCAAGAGTTTACCTTTTTAATGATCGTTATCTTATGTTTTGTATGTTCGTGGCTCTATCCTAAGACAGCCGCTCTTTCGTTCCTAATGGGCGGATTCTTTTTGATGGCCTTTATCAGGGAATTTGATGCTTTTTTGGATCATAAAGTGCATGATGGCGCTTGGCAAGTCCTGGTTTTGATCGTATTAGCCACGGTCTTGTATAAATCCTATCAAAATAGGAAAGCGCTTTGGAATAGCCTGCCTAATTATTTGCTGTCCTATCCTTTTGGGATCATGATCTCTGGTATGATCATTACATTTGCCTACTCTAGGCTCATAGGCGAAAGCATCATGTGGCAGACGGTCATGGAGGAGAATTACATCCGGAATGTGAAAAATGCAGTGGAAGAGAGTGTAGAACTTTTAGGGGATTCTATCATCCTTTTTGGTGTGGTGGAATTTTTCATGTATGCAAAGGCCATACATAAAAAGACACATCTAGATGTAAATTAGGTGTATACAGCTTGTGGATCTATCCGACTAGGCAACATTTTTATAACGTTGTTTATCTTAAAAAAACACAGTTTAACCTCATCTTGCCCCTTTTAACTTCTACGAGGCAACCTTGAGCGCGTGAATGGGGTCTTTATGATGAAGTTGGAACATTAGTTGTTCATTTGCCGTTAACAACAAAAAATTACCGTCATGATCAATTTTTCGATGAAAAAAACGAACTGGGAGATCAAAAAAACTATTAGTAAGACGACCGTAGACCCTTCCTACTTAAAAAAATTCAACCAAGCGGTATTAAACCTTGAATTAAACTTGCAAGAAGAGCGCTTAAATACATCCATTAAAATGTAAAGTATCACCTCCCTTAGATAGGGGACAAGTACTTTTTTAATAAGACTTGCGTACCGACCCTCCGCTGCTGGAGTCAGTCTGTGATCGTGAGGGACTGCCGCGATAGCGGATGCTTCCCCCGCTACTGGCCCTGGCATCGATTTCCTCGGTGGCAAAAACTTTTACCCCTCCTCCACTGCTGGCCCTGGCGCGAACTCGTTTTGCTTCTAGGTCGTAGGCGTCCACACCACCGGCGCTGGAAGCACTGGCATCTATAAAACCGGCCTTTCCTGCTAATTCTATATCACCGGCAGAAGAGGCCGAAGCCTCCACTTCCTCTACCTCTACATCAAGCTCTATGTCAGCGGCGCTGGATACGCTCAAGTCGAGCCGTTTTACTTTGATCCTGCCTTCCGAGATCACGGTAGCTGCTGAACTTGCTGAAATGTCTTCCATTTTAACAAACTCTACAAATACTTTGACGGAGTGATTGCGATGCCTGCCATCATCAAGATGGATCTTAAGCCTTCCGCCCGAAACTTGGGTAAGCACATCCCTGATATCAATCCCCCGGGCCTCGACCCTCACGCTTTCCCGTGTGCTGGGTCTTAGGTATACGTCAATTCCCTCGGCGGCCACCAATGCATCGAAGCTCCCTACTTTCCGGTCTTCGGCCTGCTGCGCTGTGGCAAAAAACGCTATAAAAAACAGAGGTAAAACCGGTATATATATTTTGAACATTTTCATATCCGTTAAACGTTATCCATTACTATGCTAAAGACCGGGACACCGGCATAGGGTTGCACGCGCGCAAATAAATTAAATCTCTTCTACCCGGGCAATATTTATAATTTAAATGGAAGCCGGGCGCCCAGGAGGTGGTACCCGTTGACACTGCTGTCCATACTATTATTTTAGAGGAAGTTGCATCGAAAATGTAAGGAGTGATAGCTTTCAAGCTAAACAAAAATCAAAACTTTTTCTCCTTGGTAACCTGTGTCTTATCCTCGATAATATCCTTTTCGAGTGGTTACTGTTTTACCAAATTTTTAGCTATCTTGCCCAGCAGAATAGAAAACAAAGCATTTTTAATTCTAAAGAATAATGGTAAAGGAAACTTTAAATGTACTAATTCAGTTGGCGGCGAGTGATAACCAGGTGGCAGATAAGGAAGCCAAGCTTATACAGATGATTGGGCAATCTAACGGGATGAACAAAGAAGAGATCGAGCAGATGCTTAAGAATCCAGACAAGCCGATAGGGGACTTGAGCCTATTGACTGATGAACAAAAATTTGAACATTTGTACCATGTGGTGCAGCTAATGAAGGTAGACGGCCAGGTCTTTAAAAGCGAGATCGTGTTTTGCGAAGATATTGCGCAGCGTCTGGGCTATAAAAAAGGAGTAATCGCAGAGCTCTCCTCCAAGATATTCAGTGATCCTTCGATCACTTCCGACCGTGAACATCTCAAAAGTAAGGTTCAAAAGTTTTTAAAATAAAACCGGGTTTACCCCGGTTTTTTTATGTTTGGTACTTTGGCCTTATTAAAACCCTTAAAGATCAGGCATCATTGGCAGCTTTTACGGGAAGGGTTAACCTTACTTTTTCCCAGGCTAAGGTGATCCCTGTCTCTCCTACAGCGTATTGTAACCTTTCCTGGACATCTTCCACCCATTCCGGGCTAACGGTTACGCGTACTATGTCGTTACTTTCGTTATAATTATACGCTCCCCAGGCGCCATGCTCCTCACGGCTCCAATCCGTGTTGATAATCGCTACCCAGTCTTCATTTTCATTAGGTACCAGGTAAAATCCATATTTTCCTGCGGCTATTTTTGTGTCGCCGATCATTACGTCGCCGGTGAATTCTATAGAAGTAGTTTCATTGGCCCCAGCCCTCCATACTTTTCCATAAGCTTCTAATCCTCCCCATATTTCCCGGCCTTTCACGGCAGGTGAACCGTAGTCTACCCGTATGGAAACTTCGCCTACCTGTCCTTGTGCTTGTTGCCTGGGACTGGCGATCTGCGGTGCTTCTTCTTTTTTCTCTTCCGTTGTTTCTTCTACGGGGGAGCTTTCTCCTTCACTCGCTGTTTCCTTAGGTTGAGAGCAATTAAAGGCGATAAAAGCTATTCCAAAAATAAGCCAAGGTTTAAATAGAGTAATTTTTCTAGTCATAATGCGTGCGTTTAGATTATACTTAGGTGAAATGAATATCTTTATTTTTTAGTGATTGTCCAAATCAATTGCGCTGATAAACCAATTTGCCGCCAAAAACGGTCATATCTACCTTAGTGTCTAAAAGCTCATTTTCAGGTACTTCCATGATATTTTTTGAAAAAACGGTAAAGTCCGCGAGTTTACCCGCTTGAATGGAGCCCTTTATACTTTCTTCAAAGGCGCCATACGCAGCGTCCAGTGTATACGACCGCAGCGCTTGTTCGCGGGTCATCTTTTGTGCAGGCTCGTAACCCCCCTCCGGGGTGCCTTCCAGTGTTTTCCTGCTTACACTAGCATAGAAAGAGGCTATAGGATTGATAGGTTCCACAGGTACATCGGTACCATTGACGATCTTTACCCCTGATTCCAGTAGGGTTTGCCATACGTACGCACCCTCTACGATCCTTTTCTCACCTAACCGGTCGATCGCCCAAGGGCGGTCAGAGGACATATGGATCGCCTGCATGGCTGGCACCACCCCAAGTTCTGAAAAACGAGGGATGTCTTCCGGGTGTAAATGTTGGGCATGTTCTATACGGAACCGGTGGTCATCGGTAGCCCCGGGATTTGCTTTGAAAGCTTTTTCGTAACGGTCCAGGATCTCACGATTGGCACGATCACCGATGGCATGAGAACACACTTGGAAACCGCTTTTTAGTGCTTTGTGGGAGGTTTCTAATACAAACTCCATGGGTAACGTCTCATGGCCGAAGTGCCCGGGCCTGTCTGTATACTCCTCGAGCAGCCAAGCGCCCCGGGAGCCTAGGGCCCCGTCACAGTTTAGCTTCACGGACCTTATCGTAAGCAAATGCTCAGCGGTATCTATTTCCGGCCCTTTTTGGTACCATTCCTCGAGTAGCCCTTTGTCCCAGCCCGTAAGCATTACGTACAGCCGGATGCCTAGGTCACCGTTGGCTTTAAAATCTTTAAATAGGGCCAGCGCATCGCGGCTCGCTCCTGCATCATGGAAGCTCGTAATACCATTTCTCAAGCAGGCGTTGATGGCCATTTCCAAGGCTTTTTTATTCCTCCCAGGGGTAGTTTCCGGGATGTGTTTGGTAATTAATGATTGGGCACGTTCATTGAAAATTCCTGTAGGGTTGCCGAGCTGATCACGGATGATCTCACCCCCTTCTACCTGTATTTCGGTCAATCTTTCTTTTGCCAAAGGAAGTACACCGGCGATCTCCATGGCCTTGGCATTAGCGAACCCGGCGTGGCCGCTGGCATGTCCCAGGTAAACAGGATTGTCAGGGGAAACAGCACTAAGCTTATCATGGGTCTGGAATCCTTTTACCATGTTTTCATTTTCCATATTCCACTTGCTCTGGTGCCAGCCACGGCCCGTGATCCATTCACCTGGAGTGGCTTTTTCGGCAGCTTCTTTTACCATATCCACCACCTGGTCGTAACTTTTTGTATTTAAGAGGTCAAGGTTCAACTCATTGTATCCGAGCCCCATGATATGACCGTGTCCTTCAATAAACCCCGGGGTCATCGTGCGTCCCCCTAGGTCGAGGACTTCCGTGGTTTCCGCTTTGAATTTATTAATGCCTTCATTACTTCCTGCGAATATTATCTTATCTCCTTTTACCGCCACTGCCTCTACCATAGGCTGCTGATCATCCATCGTGTATATGGTGCCGCCTGTGATGACCAGGTCGGCGGGCTCCACCTCGCGCGCGTTATTACAGCCCCACAACAAAACCGGTATGAGTAAAAGGTTCCTTATTTTTTTGTATAGATCCATTCCCATAATTTTAAGTTTGCGTATGTTATAAATCTATTTATAAACTATTCAATTCACGAAAAGCAATTCCACAACATGACTTATAAACTCCATCAACGGCTGGTGATCGGCATCGTCTTATTGGTATGTGCACTGCCTTGCCGGCTCCAAGCACAGGAGGTAGGCCTGTCTTTTTCCTATTTTTTGCCTAGGAACGGGTATTTTTCAGTTCCCATCAGCCCCTTTTCATTGAGAGGTGTGGGTGTGGATCTGAATAGATATTTTGCCGTGCAAACAGGGTTTTCTCTCTACCGAATGTCTGGGCTGAATATCAAGGATATCGATGATTTTAGCACGGAAGATCCATTGGTGGGACCTAACTTCACCTTAATGGTGCCTTTGGAGATGGTGCTCCAGTTTGTCGGGCAGCAGCAGGAATTTCGCCTGAAAGCCGGGGGGTTTGGCTTTGGCACTTTTGATAATAAACTGAAAAATGGCAATTTGGATAAAGCCATACGCGAGTTTGAAGATTGGGAGGTGGCTAACGCCGACTTTGATTTTGACAATAGCCTGGGGTTCGGGTATTTTTTTGGCGCCGAATACGTGGTGTTCGTCACCCGTCAATGGGGCCTGACCTTTGAAGCTAACTATTTCATCGGTGATGCAGATTTTGCGCTGGAAGGATCTTATACCGGCGGAAATAGTACAGGAGGCCTGCAAACAAGGGAAGTGGAATATAGCGATGCAAAGCTTGATTATACGGGTTTGGAGATTTCCGTTGGGATCATTTTTTCCCAGTAAGGAAGTTGATATTGGTTGATCCTTGGCCAAATTTCGACATTTTGATAGAGCTCGTCAATCTTTAGAAGGAAATCGGAAATCAGAAATCTGAAATTACTGGCGTCCGGGTAAAAAACCGGTAGATTTTCTAAGTCTTTGGAAAGTACAAATACGGGTATCTATGTTTTGATACCCGTATGCTTTTACG
>JANQLQ010000203.1 GCA_028280565.1 Fulvivirga sp. | reverse complement strand
TTTGCCTATTGCTAACTTGTCGAAAACTTCCCAACTTGGCAAATAGAGTTCATTGTTTAATCCTACACGTCAATTGGGGATTGACACGACACTAGTGATCAACGCTTCCTATTGAAGACCTAAGTTTGTGATACCGGCGGCCCAGTAAAGATTCATGATATTCTTCTGGTAGTCTGATCGTAGCTTTAGCAACTTAGACTGGGAATCAATCAATTTTTCAATTTGAACATTGATCTCGAACAGGTCACTTTCGCCGTTTTCCAAGTTAAGTTGTTCCGCTTGCAGGATCACCTCGTAGTTATTGACCATTTCTTCTTGTTGGGCCATGATGATCTCGGTCGTAAGTACGGCATTGAACTGCCCATTGATATCGTTGATGATCTCCCGCTCTACAAAATCTCGCTGGAAACGGTTATCCGTCAGTTTTAACCGGGTCTGGTTCAGCTTGGCGCGCTCTTTCCTGAGGAAGATGGGGAAGGCGAAATCGACGCCCACTTTGTAGTTATCACCAACGGCAATCCCGTTTTGCTCTCCGCCCGGGCTAATAGGCTGGTCAAGTAAAAAGTAGTTTACATCCAGCCTGGGTTTTAAGTTTTCCCGGGCCAGGTCCCGTTCCACTAATAAGGACCTGTTCTTTAGATCCAATTTTAGGATTTCGGGATGATTTTGCCGCGCCATTTCTACCAGCTGATCCAAAAGATCGCGATTAAACGCTGAAAAATCCATATCCTCCGGGCGCACATTATCCTCCAGGTCAAGCGGGGCACCATTAGGGTCCCATAAGTTAAGTGACAATCTCAGGGATGCTTTTATGCGCTCTATGTTTGCTTCCTGGAAGGCTGTAACACGCTGGAGTAACGTGATCTTGGCCTGCACGGTATCCATAGCAGCCGCTTCCCCATATTCAAAAGCCATTTTAGTTCGGTCATAGATATCCTGGGCTATGGTGATGCTTCGCTGCATTAACACATAATTGTTGTAGGCAAAGTACCATTCCCAATAATCTTTGGCCGCCGTGAGTAAGATCTTGTTGATCTCCTTTACCTGGTCAGCTTCGGCCATATCTTGCATAAGTTGGGCCTGGCGCATCGTAGCCCGACGCTGATCAATAAACAGCCCT
The DNA here is from genome assembly GCA_028280565.1 of Fulvivirga sp. Classification (GTDB taxonomy): domain Bacteria; phylum Bacteroidota; class Bacteroidia; order Cytophagales; family Cyclobacteriaceae; genus Fulvivirga. Next base: position 52,948 of record JANQLQ010000203.1, on the reverse strand, counting down.
TGACCTATAGGCACCGCGATACCGGCATAGATCTGGCGATTATCTGTGGTAGGGGAGATGAAACGTTCATTGTTAAGATACGTTCCACGATTTCTCTCCACTCCTACCTTAGGGTCAATGGGGAACCAGACGGGGATTTTCAAGGATACATCCAAGATATTATAATATTCTGTTTCATTGAAATCCTTGAAACTCCAGGATCCCTCCAGCTTAGGGTCAAAACCTCCCCTTGCCAGTCTTAGTTCCTGTGCAGCTTGTTGGGTAAGGAGTTCCGCTTGTTTGACCACCGGGTGATTCGCCAGGACCAGCCTGTAATATTCATCAAATTCCAAGACCGTGGTAGTATCCGGCTCTTGCTGGGCTTGGATCTTCTGAAAAAAAACGATAAAAATACTTAAGAGGACTAGCCACTTCATTTTTTTGTTTCATCTTTTGCAGGTCCACCAATCTTTTCATCCAACGGTTCTTCGTACAGGCTTGGCGGGAACCCGTTCAGTTGTCGCCATATCTCGTACCATATTGGAACATTGTCCAGCATTACCCAGCCTTTTGTACCTGAACCCAGCCTTAGCTGCTCCGGCCACGGTTCATCACTAGGATCCGGGGTCACCAGTATCCTGAATTCTCCCCCGGTGCTGTTCACATAATCAATGACTTGGACCACACCTCCAAAAGTACCTACAGATACACTAGGCCAGCCTGAAAACTGTAAGGCAGGCCAACCGTCGAACTCGATCCTCACCTCTCGCCCTTTAGAGAGCAAGGGCACATCCATGGCTTTTACATACATTTCAATCGCCATATCGGGATTAGAAGGCATAATGGTAACTACCGGCTCTCCTTCTTTGATCGTCTCGCCGATCCCAGCTTGCATAGCCCTTACCACATACCCCGACTGGGGAGCGATGAGTTGGTACTGCTCATTCCGTATCTGCATATTGGCAAATTCATTTTTTAGTTTTGCCAGCGCAGCTTGACTTTCATAGAGATCGGCCAACGTGGCATTCAGATCAGATTCTGCTTTACTGATCTTATCTTGGTACTCGGCTTGTATACCGGCCAGGTCCACCCGGGCATTGACGAGTTCTGCCCGGCTTTGATGAAAGGTATTCTCGGAAGATACCACCTTCATCCGTGACTCCTGGAATTTAGACTCAATATCCTGGAACTTTGTCAAAGCAATATTACCTGCTGCATACAAGGTCTTATTCCTGTCATATTGGTTTTCAAAGTTGTTGAAACGTATTTTTTCAGCTAGGAAATCCACACTATCACTCGACAGCTTAAGCTCGGTTTGGGTGACTTTATTTTGTGCCTGCTGGTATTTCACTGCCAAGGCATCTTTCAATGCCGAGATCTGTGTAGTCAGGGCGTCTGCTTTCTCTCTTTTAGATACGATACTCCCTTCTTTCGCTGATACCTGCTCTCGAAGCCGTAACAAAAGATTGGGATCAAAGTATTCGTCCTTGATCTCACTTAATGTAAGGATCGTATCACCGGAATAGACAAATTGGCCTTCCCTCACCCTCCAGCTCGAGATCCTGCCCGGTATGGCGGATTCCACTGACTGCGGCCTGTTACCCGGTGTAAAAGCGGTCACTTCTCCCGTACCGCGTATGTTTTGCTGCCAGGGCACAAAAAGTATAATGAAAAATATGATCACCAGCCCTACAAGTATCCGGGCCAAGTTACGACCCGCGCTTGGGGTTCTTAATGTTCTTAACGTATATAATTGAGTATCCGTCATCTCAGTTTTCGAATTCATAATTCTCAATTAATGATATTGTTCAACTCACCAGACTTTACTAAATTTTCAAACGGGCCTTCCGCTTTTACCAGCCCATCCTCTAAAAGCACAACACGGTCGCATGCCGCCATGATCACAGGATCGTTAGATACTACGACCAACGTCCAGGGGTGTTCTTTACGTGTCAGCATATGGATCAGGTCAAAACGCTCCGCTTTAATGAAGTCATTAAAGAAATCATTCAAGATCAAAAGATTCGGGCGTTTTGCCAGGCTACGTGCCAAAATAATCTTATTTACTAAACTAGTCGGAAGCCCCTTTCCCCCGCTGACCATCTCGGTATCCATTCCATCGGGCATAGCATTGATCTCATCGGCGATACCTACTGTATTGATCGCCCAGATGGCGTCCGCAGGTTGCGCATGAGGTTTCGCCAGCAGTATATTTTCGAGGATGCTTCCTGCGAAAATATCTTCCTGCGATACATTCTTTCCTACTTTGTCACGAAGGTTGGTTAGATCAAGGTCTCGTAATGAGAAACCATCCATGGTGATAATACCTTCATAATGGGTGTTAAGCCCTGAAATAGTATTGGTAAATACCGTCTTCCCAGAACCGCCCTTACCAGAAATACAAATATGTTCGCCTCCTTTGATGGATAGGTTAATCCCTTTGAGGGTGTACGAGGGCTTATCCGGAAATTTATATTTAAGATCTTTGATATTCATACCAAACCCACGGTGCAATAAGGCCTTCGGGATATCCAGCCCACCGCTTTTTTCCAATGGCAGATCGGTCACTTGCGATATTTTATCCACCGCTGTGAGCATATCATAGACTACATCCATGTACATAATGATCTTCTCCACAGAGCTCAAAGTGAGGATAATGATCACCTCGGCAGCTACAAATTGTCCTAAAGTGATCTCCCGGCTCACTACCAGCACCGTACCGATGATCAATAACCCGCCCGTTACTAACGCCTTGAAGAGCAGTACGATAGAATACTGACTGATCAAAATGCCGAAATGGACCTTCCGATTCTTTAAATAGTTATTGACATTGTAATCCGTTTTCCTGATGGGCAATGAGGTATTGCCGGATAGCTTAAAAGAATTGATCGTGCGCGCCAGCTCTTCCAGCCAATACACCACTTTATATTTAAACTTCGACTCTTTTATAGAAGAATTAAGACCTTTAGGCCCCGTGAAGTAAAATATGAGTACAAGTGCCCCTACCAGTACGATACTGAAAAACACGAAGAACGGGTGGTAAAACGATAACAAAAGGAGGCCAAAGAATATTTGTATCACGCCGGCCGAGAGATCGATCAAGAGTTTAGGAAGTCCCTTTTGGATCGTAAGTACATCAAAAAACCGGTTCATCAATTCCGGGGCATGATGCTGTACCAGCGCTTCAGCTTTTATCCTGGGCACCCGGAAGGCAAACTCAAAGGCAGCCTTGGTAAATACACGTCTTTGGAGGTATTCTACCAATGTTATTTGCATGACTTGCAATCCACCCGCTGCCAGCACTCCTATGATCACCAAGCCGATCAAAACATAGACGGAGCTGAAGACCACCCCGCCGGAGATCAGCGAGACCGTTGCCTGGATCCCTAGGGGCAGCGTAAGCCCGATCAACCCTACCAAAATCGCGTATATGTAGACATATATGATGTCCTTTTTTTCCTCCGACAGTAGCCTGATCAAACGCTGTACCGGGTTAAGTTTTTTCTGGAGCTCACCGTCTTCCGGGTCATCGCTGACCAGGCTTTTGTATGAGAATACCCCTAAGAAGGAAACCTTACCGTCTTCTTCGTACAGGTTAGGGAAATAGGACTCGCTACACTCTCGTATTTCCGAACTTTCCTCGCTCACCTGGAGTACCTTCAGTTTTCTTTTTTGCTTGAAAAATATGATGGGTACACGGTTTCCTTCTATTTCTTCAAAGGCAATTATCGGTATTTCTATATCGTTAATGAAGGTCCTGAACTCCTCCCTTTCAAGGCCATTCTCCAGGTAAATGATCCGCTGCTTATTGGCAGCCTCGATAAGGTCCCGCCTGAACTCCGCGATATCATCCACATCGTAAGAGCGAGGTGAGGAATCAATTTCTGCGAGATTCAGCCCATCGAAATCCTGCTGCAAAAGAAGCGCAGATTCCCTTATGATCTGTATGATCTGGTTACTTTGCATGGTATGTTATGGAAAGGATTTAAGCTTAAGCCTTGATGGTATTGAAAACCATTATATTAAGAAAATCTTCATTTTGTTTGTGAATATCTCCGTTCACTTTTTTTACGTTACTCAGCGAAGGTAAATGTTCCGCATAGAAAAGTTGTTGATGTGCCGTTAATAATGCCGTACTGATCAAAGAATGTGGATACTCAAAACCCGGGTTGATCTCCAGGATAAAGGAAGCTATCGTTCCGCAAAGTGACTTAAAACCACGGAAAAGCCCCTCTTTGTTATCGGCATCCACCTGCTTGGTCAAATACGTTTTGTCTGATTCGGCAATAACGATACGATAAAGGGCTTCCTCATCAATCTGCGGGAAGAAGGGATCCTTACCTTTTTTTTCTGCAATGATTCGTAATGCAATGGCTAATTTTTTTCCGGGATCGGTTATGTTTTGGGTGCCGAAATCAATCCGGTATTCGATCCAGTTCCAGTACCAGGCAATCAGGTAGACCAGCAGCCTATGTTTATTCTCAAAATAGCGATAAATAGAGGCTTCCGTCGAATCAATTTTCAACGCTAGTTTTTTAAAGGTAAACTTTTCAAAACCCAATTCATCGATCATGCAAATACTGTCTTGCACGATTTTCCGGCCCAATTCTGTTTCCTGCGGGTCCCTGATGAACAAATTCTCGTTCATCAACAGCTGTAAAGTTGCCATAAATCCTTTTAAATCTTTTTACACTAACTAATTAAATAGTATTACTATCAATTATGATATTCTAATAACGAAGATGGTTGGGAAAAGTTTAGTGAATAGCGTATTTATTTGGTCATCTTTGTTCAAAGATACTCACGAGGCCATAGCTAGGGTCATGCGACCCTCTTTTATGAACCTAACAACACTTTCAGAAGGCTACTATTTTCATTTTTTCGCTTGATAATCAGCATGAGATGGTCGTTACATTTCGAGTACACTTGCTCAGATACCCTACCCAGCAAAGCCGCCGCTGGGGCGGATTGCCCCTTGGCCCCGATGATCACTATCCCGGGGGAGTAGACCTCGATCCAATCTTCAATGGCGTTGCTGATCTCTTCCCCTCTTTCGATACTTTTAATATGGGGGGTTATCACTAATTTTTCATGTTGAAATTGATGCAGGTATTCTTCTAATTTATGCTTAGCGTACGAGGTCAGCTTTTCATTAATCGTCTTTCGCTTCAGCAGGATCTCATCGATCTCATGCACCGTTTCAAATACTTGGCTTAGGTATTTTGAAGCATCTTTGTAGACATGCAACACATTGACTTTGCATCCATCATATTGCTCGGCAATAGTCTCTCCCATTTTTAATGCTTTCTCGGAGTAATCGGAGAAGTCAGTAGGAACGAGGATAGAGTCAATACTCTTTTCAAACAGTTCAGGTACCAAAAGGACGCTGCAAGGTGATTTTCTCACGATCTTTCGGGCCACCCTGCCCGGGCTTTTGCTGCCTTTTTCCCCAACGATCAGTAAATCACTGGTGAGCTGATCACATACCCGGAGTAACTCGGTAAGTGCATTACCTTCTTTGATATGTATTTCAATGCTTGAAGCCGCATCAAAATTCTCATCTACATATTTTTGGACTTTTGATTTGTAGTACGCCAACTCCGGAACCTGCAGATCCGGGATATCTTTCAAAACTTCATCGGGGATATCGGGTTCTGGCGCTACGTGAACAAAATGGATATTATCCGGTCTGAAATTACGAGCTAGCTGCGCTACATTTCTTAAAACAAAACTATCTGTAGGGGACATATCGAGCCCTACGACCCAGACCTTGAAAAACTCCATATACAAAAATAATAGTATTGCTATAATTTTAGGTAGAAAAACAATCATATCTTTGCGATGTTCCGCGACTAACGAAAAATTTATGAGTATAGAAGCAATTCTACACAACCTACTAAATCCCGCTGTCCTTTTTTTCTTTCTCGGCCTCATCTGTGTTTTCATAAAATCCGACTTGGAGATCCCCCAGCCGATACCTAAGTTCTTATCTCTTTATTTACTCTTATCAATCGGTATAAAAGGAGGTGTGGAGCTAGCCCATAGCGGGATCACACCAGAGGTGATCACTTCTTTGGGATTGGCCATGCTAATGTCTATTGTTGTCCCATTTTATACTTTCTACGTCTTAAAAAAGAAGGTGAATATTTACGATGCCGGCGCTATAGCCGCCACGTACGGATCGATCAGCGCTGTGACATTCATTACAGCCACGGCTTTCTTAAAAGATCTCGACGTTGCGTATGGCGGGCATATGGTGGCGGCTATGGCATTGATGGAATCGCCGGCCATTATCATTGGGGTACTGCTGATCAACCTTTACCGTGAAGATAAAAACAACAACGGACGTAATGGAAGCTATAAAGATATACTCAAAGAAGCGCTGACTAACGGATCAGTGGTGCTCATTCTTGGAAGTTTGGTCATTGGCATCTTAGGTGGGGAAAGAACGGCCGTGGCCTTGGCCCCGTTTACCGACCATATCTTCAAGGGAATGCTGGCATTCTTCCTCTTAGATATGGGACTGCTAGCAGGGCGAAGGATACAGTCCTTAAAAAATGCGGGTACATTTCTTATTGCTTTTAGCATCTTCATTCCCTTATTGAATGCCGCGCTCGGTATTGCGTTGTGTTCTATGTTCAACATTAATGTAGGGGATTCTTTGCTGCTGGTCGTTTTATTTGCAAGCGCCTCTTACATAGCTGTACCTGCGGCCATACGCTTGACCGTACCGGAAGCTAATCCCGGTTTGTATGTACCTATGTCACTGGCGATCACGTTCCCAATGAATATAATTATAGGAATACCGGTTTACTATCATATTCTTGAATGGTTAAATTAATTGAGCAATGAAAGATCTAAAACGTGTGGAAATTGTTACGGGCGCTTTGGAAACCCCAAAGGTGATCCATATCTTGGAAGAACACCAAGTCAATGGTTACACCATGATCAAAGACGTCCAAGGCAGCGGAGATAAAGGCATCCAAGATGGCGAGGGGCTGCACAACGCTTTCAAAAATACTTATCTCATCGTAGCATGCTCACAAGAAGAACTCGAAAAGATCAAAGAGCCTCTAAGGAAAGTGCTGAAAAAATCCGGGGGGGTCTGCCTGGTAAGTGACGCACAGTGGCTAGTACACTGATCATGCATCGTTTTCTTGAAAACTAAAACCTCGGAATAAACTCACCTCATTTCCCCTTAAACTGGTTCGCGTTTTTTTTACTGGTTCGCATTTGCAACGCGAACCCATTGAGTACTACAAGGCACTAACGCCAGCATTTGTAATGCGGGTATCCAATACACACTGTGATCAAGACGGAAAACTTCCCCTTGTAAAACCAACCACTAAAAAAAATTCGTCATTCCGGGCCGGTGGTAACAAGGCTATTGGGAGAGCCGGGACCTGCTTTGCCGGGGAGGGAAGCTGATCCCCAGTTTAAAGACCGTGAAAGTATTCAAAACCTCATTTTACGCCTAGGCTACAATGATTTTAAATCGACCCGAGGTTATGGCATTACTTATTGCCAATATTGATCTTAATAGAAGGTGCAAGGTACCTCCTGTACTCATCCAAAAACACATTAGGAATGGGGTTATCATACACATCGATATATTTCAAGCTGGGCATGGTCCTGATTCCTGCCGGTAGCTGGTTTAACCGGTTCTCATTGATGTAAAGGTACTCCAAGCTTTTCATCCGGGTAATATTTTCGGGAATGACCTGTATATCATCGTTTTCTAAATGAAGTTCTTGCAGTTGATCGATCCCCGCCAAAACATCCAAACTCTGCTCTAAGTTAAACTCGCGGTCATCGTTCAAGTAAAAGATCTTCAACCGGTCCAGGTAGGCAAGCTCTTCCGGGAGCACACGTATCGGGTTACCGGAAAGGTCCAATCGTTCTAACTGCCCAAAATAGCGGATGGAACCTGGAATAGTCTCAATATTGTTATATTTCAAGTCCAACACGCGCAACCCACTGATTTGGCTAATGATCGGGAGCACCTGCGCTAGGTCCACACCGGGTAAATAAGCCAAGTGTAAGGTATTCAAAGAATCTAAGTCCGCCATGGAACCCGGTAGCCTTTTGATCTTGTTTCCGGAAAGGTCTAGGTACTTCAGGCGAATGAGTTGGTCGATTTCCCCGGGCACCGTTTTTATTTGGTTCCCGGATAGGTCCAGGAACTCAAGGTTAGTGAACTGGAAGATATCCTTTGGGAATTCTTTATAGCCTTTATCCTTTAATTCCAGCCATCGCACATCACTAGGTGAGGCCTTGGCCTTTTCCAGGTCATCATACCGGTTAGGGATATCTTGGGCGTCACTTTTTACATAGCCTAAGACAAAAAGTATGCAAAACACAAAACCGGGTAGGTAGTGAGGGGTGAATTTTACTGTTTCTTTTTCGTTCATGGGGTAATTATTTTGGAAAAACCATCGGGATAAAACATACGCACTGCTTTAGCGCCATACTTTACTTTCAATTGTTCAGCATGAAGAAGTGCGTCAGTTTCATTGTCAAAAATTTTCACTGCTGTCTTATCCTTTTTAAGCCCAGTTAATTCTGATTTTGGCCTGGCAAGCACGGGTATGTACTTGTCAGGCCAGGGATCATCACCCATTACTATCCAGACCATTTCCTAAACTCGTAACGTCCCGGGCACCTTGTTAATTGCCCTCAATTTCATTCATTAATAAAGGAGTATTGCCATTGGTGATGATCACCTTTGAGTTGGGGGAAGTAGAAAGCTCTTTAAAGGCCTCGATGGTTTGCCATTGCAATATTTCCGGGTTTAAGCCTTCGGAAATTACCTTCTGGGCATCACGGGTACCTTGTGCCTCTACTAATTTACGCTGGGCTTCCAGCTTTTCGCGCTGCAATAAAAACTCCATTCGTTGTGCATCCTGTTCCGCTTCGAGCTTTTCTTCTACGGCTCTCGCTAACCCGGCCGGTAGTTGTATGGTCTTGAGTAGAACGGCCTCTATTTCAAACCCACGGTCACCCAAGAGATCGGACATATGTTTTGTGATCTCTTTTTCGATATGGCTCCTCTGGGCAGTATGCATGTCTTTAGCAAAAAAGCGTGAACAGACGTCTGCCGATGCGGAACGGAATACACTAGTAATGACCACTTGCTCGTAATTAGTACCGATGGACTCTATAATATCAGAAGCATACTCCGGCTTGATACGATAAAGTATAGAAATATTAGCGGCTACGTTCAAACCTTCTTTAGAAGGAAGGTCTGAGGCAATCTCCAAGTTGACCGTGCGTATGGGAAGTTTGATCACCCGGGTGATCATGGGATTGAATCCCACTGCACCGGGGCCCAAGGTTTTATCATCGAGTTTACCAAGTTTTCGTTTTACGCCTACTTCCCCTTGCCTCACTACTGTACAACTGCTAAAAGTCACAAACGTCACCAGTAGCAAGATATATATTGATCTAGACATAGCATTATAATTTAAGGTGAAACTTCTATTCGATCGTCTCATCGGGTAGGCTACCGGGAGATGGTAGATAGGAGCCGGTATGAATACTTTCTTTTTTACTATCTACAAATTTTTCGACAAATGCAGGGTCAAGCTCCAAGGCAACCTGGTAATCGTCTACGGCCTCCTGGTACTTATTCAAAACAAGGTAAGCATGTGCCCGGTATACATAGGCTTCTGCCAAGTTGGGGTTTTCCTCTATCGCACGTGTGAAAAAGAAAACTGCCTGTGCGAAATCATAACGGGTCATGAATGATTTTCCGACCCGTACCAGGTCGTTTTCCGGCCTGTGGTACCCATAACTTACTGAAAGGGGGATCCACAAAAATAGCAATATGTATATTCTTAAATGCATAACTATGCTATTTAATAGTATTACTATTATAAACGAGAAGTCCACCTTAAAGGTTATGGAATATCTTTCTTTTTTTTAAGGGAATGTTAACTTTCCGTAAGCAATACAAAAACGGAATACCAGGGGGCACACTGCTGAATACGCCAAGGACTTTATGGCCTGTAAAGCGTCAATGCGGCACCTTTCTCCTCTTCAACATCCCTCCTTTCACATCTCTGACTCCATGGATCACTAAAAACGCGTTGGGATCGGTATCATCCACGATACGGTTTACCTTCAATAACTCCAGCCGGGTCACGACGGTATAAAGTACATCTATTTTTTTAGATTCGCTGCCTTCCCGGTCATAGCCTCCTTGTCCGTTCAAGACAGTGACACCGGTATTCATCTCTTCAATGATCAACTCTTTGATCTCTTCACTGCGTTTGGAAATGATGGTGAGCCCCAGGTATTCCTCGATGCCTTGGATAATAAAATCCATGGTTTTTGAAGCCACAAAATAGGCGAGCATAGAATATAGGGCTGATTCAATACCCAGCAACCAAGCAGATATGCTAAAAATAAGGACGTTGATCAGGATGATAATATCGCCCATAGAAATGTTTAGTCTCCTGCTGAAATACAAGGCCAGTATCTCCGTACCGTCTATGACACACCCTCCACGCACACTAAGCCCAATACCTGCCCCCAAGAAAAACCCTCCAAATACTGATGCCAGCAGCCGATCTTCCGTGATAATAGGAAAATCTAACAGGGCCAGCACCACTGCTAAAGCCACTACAGCCAGTGCCGTTTTGAAAACAAACTTTCGGCTCATCTGGAGATAGCCTACAATAATGAAAGGCACATTCACAAGGAGTATGACATAGGAAATATCCAAGATCGTAGTTTCCGCTATTAAAAGTGAGATCCCGGTAGCCCCTCCATCGATGAAGCTATTAGGGAGCAAGAAGCCTTTGAGTCCAAAGCCGGCTGAAAAAATTCCAGCTACGATCCACAGCGCTTCTATGGTGCTTCGCTTGAAAAATGCGGTTTTGTTGATCTCGCTCATATCAAAAAAACCAGGCCCTTGACCTGGTATGTATTCTTAGCTGGAAAACTGCCTCCGAAGGCTTGGACAACCTTGGGGTCTAAACCTGCCCACCAGTATATGTTTACATCATGATCTTGGCGGGCAGACCTGCCATCTACGGAGCGTGAAGATAGAACTTTACCCTACACTCTTGAAGAACATCGTTTTATTTACTCACCTTGGCCCAGGGAGAAGCCGATCTGGCCGCCAAAGGAATAAAGATTTTCCGTTTTGATCACTTCAAACCCTTCTGAATGAAGCTTGGACAATAAGGCCACTACTTGCTCATAGTCCACGGGCTCGTACTTTCGTTCTACATTAGGTCCGTATTGGCTTTGGTCAGACACAAACCTACATCTCCAGTGATCAGTGCAAAAGGTTTCCGGCATTCCATCAGGATATACTTTTACTCCCCTATTCGTGATCATCTTTAGTTTCATTTTAAAGATCTCCAGTGCACTCAAAGCATTGCCTAACTGGTTAGCGTCATTTCCCGGCCAGTCCAAGAAAACGTCTACCCCAACTAGCTCCTTTGCTTCCGGTTTCCTTGAAAATTCAGGGATTTGGATCTTACCGCTTCCTTTCACCAACGCGCTCTCTTTTAAGTTACCGGGTACTGAGCCTAGCCTTGAGATCACTTCTTGGGCAAATTCATCGGTAGAGACCTTTTTGGCGCTTCTTCCTTGTTTAAATATATCCGCAGTGTGCATACCATGCTCAATGGTAGATAACCACGCATTTTTCACTTTGTCCGCTACGTCTTGCTGTCCTACATGCGCCAGCATCATTACGGCAGCGTTCAGCAAACCGGAGGGATTGGCAATATTCTGCCCTGCAATATCCGGTGCTGAGCCGTGAATGGCTTCAAACATGGCTACATTCATCCCGATATTGGCCGAGCCGGCCATTCCTACGGAACCTACGATCTCCGCCGCCACGTCTGACACGATATCCCCGTAAAGGTTAGAAGTAACGATAACGTCGTAGTCTTCCGGGCGTGATGCCAAACGAGCTGTGGCTATATCGATGATCTGTACATCCCGGTCTATGCCGGGGTATTCTGCGCCGATCTCGTCAAATACTTTATGGAAGAGACCATCCGTCAATTTCATAATGTTGTCTTTCAGCATACAGGTCACCTTCTTACGGCCGTATGCTTTGGCATATTCAAAAGCGTATCGAACGATCCTTTCACACCCGGGGCGAGTGATCAATTTAAGGCACTGTACTACATCTTGCGTTTGCCTGTGTTCAATTCCTGCGTAAAGATCTTCTTCGTTTTCCCTTATTACCACTACATCCATCTCGGGGTAATGTGTCTGTACATAAGGCGATAAGGACATAACAGGCCTAACGTTGGCGTAAAGTCCCAATGTTTTACGTAAAGTCACATTCAAGCTCTTATACCCTTTGCCTTGAGGGGTAGTGATCGGGCCTTTTAAGATCACTTTGTTGGACCGGATAACGTCCCACGCTTCCGGCGCTATCCCAGAGGTGTTGCCAGATAAATAGACTGCCTCTCCTATATCAATAAATTCAGGCTTGATCCGGGCACCTGCCGCACTGAGTATGTTCAATGTGGCATCCACAATGTCGGGTCCAATGCCATCTCCCTTCGCCACCGCGATCTTTACGGCTTTCTCTTCATTTAAATCAAAATCATTAGCCTCAAGTGACAAACTTTTCATATGCTTTACGTCGTTTTGTAATAGTAATACTATCACCAAAACGAATAACACTATAAAAAGTTTATTACTCGTTAAAGTTTTCCATGACCGGCTGATCGCCAGCCTTATCCTCGATGTGTAAAATAACATGAGTTTTGGGTTAATCAACCCACCTAGGATACTTCACTTCCATGCAAAGTATTGAAAACCAGCTTTTAACCACAGAGTACACCGTGAATACGCGGAGGACATAGAATGATAATCTCTGTGACTCTCGGCGGTCTTCCCCGTTTTCTCCGCGGTCAAACCATGGACTACTTGGTAATTAAATCCAATTCACGTTAAAATAAACCACCTCACAATCATAATAAGCAGGTCTCTACCAGTACAGTAATAAACGGAAGCAGTCATCTTAGTTCCATCAATTAATCCTCATCATCGCCTAATTTTCGATCCTTTAAATGTATGTTTAGCCCATGAATGATCTTTTTTCAGAGGGTTCGATCTCGAACCCTACGCTTTTACTGGATGAAGCAACTTGTAAGCAGAACATCCGGCGTATGGCAGAAAAAGCCAAACGCCATGACCTGGTTTTCAGGCCTCATTTTAAGACCCATCAATCCTTGCATATTGGACAATGGTTCAAAGCTGTAGGGGTGGACAAGATCACTGTATCTTCATTAGCGATGGCCGAATATTTCAGTGAAGGCGGCTGGGAGGATATCACCGTAGCCTTCCCGGTAAACCTAAGAGAGATTGAGCGTATTCGTAAGTTAGCCTCCGCCGTCCGATTGAACCTTTTGGTGGAATCTGTTGCTAGCGTTGAATTCCTGTCTGAAAACTTAGATACACCCGTTCAAGTTTTCATAAAAATCGATTCCGGCTACCATAGAACGGGCATCCTGGCTGACGATACACAGAAATTAGGAGCTGTTTTAGGGGCGATTGAAAGGTCTGGTATTTTGAACTTCAGCGGTTTTTTGACCCACGCAGGCCATAGCTATGGGGCGAGGTCTCATAAGGAAATAGCCGAGATACATGCATCAAGTACGGGGGCATTAAAAAAGCTTAAAGACACTTACCAGTCCCAATTTCCCGGGCTGATCCTATCCATCGGCGATACCCCGACGTGTAGCGTGATGGAAGATTTCGAGGGAATTGACGAGATACGCCCTGGTAATTTTGTCTTTTACGACCTAGTGCAATATGCCATTGGGGCTTGCCACCTGGATGACATTGCCGTAGCCATGGCATGCCCGGTAGTAGCGAAACACGAAGAACGCCAAGAATTGATCGTCTATGGTGGAGGGGTACACTTCTCGAAGGACCAATTAGTTTTAAAGCATGGGACAAAACCTATTTTTGGGGCAGTCGCCGATCATAAAGAGGGAAATTGGATAGCGGGTGACTTAACTCGAAATTATGTTTCGAAGCTAAGCCAGGAACATGGTACGATCAAAGTGGAAAAAGAGGTTTTTGACCGGTATGACATAGGGAGTATTATCGTTATTCTCCCGGTACATTCCTGTCTCACTGCTAACTTAATGAAAAGCTACCTTACGCTGGAAGGAAATGAGGTGGATCGGTTTTGACAAAAGTTTTTGGTTTATGGATTTCTCCAGTTTTCAATTGCAGGTTCTTTTTTAGCTAATGCTGAAGTTCATACGTAGTGATTGTCGATCTTTTAACTTGCATCGGCGATTTGCCTTTTAAATGGATCAACATACGTTCAATGCCTTTCACAAAGTCAGCTAACTGCACAAGTATCAAGCAGGTACTCCATGTTTAAAAAATATCCTTTCTAGGCGCTTCTAGTTCTGATCTATTCAATTCAAAATTCCCTACGGATGGATCCCCGGTAAAATGATCCATCCAAGAGCCCCATGAAGAAGTCTTCTCCTATTCTAGCAAAAGCTCTATTGCATTTCGAACCGCAGCGTTTTTGGTGACACCTTTACTATTGGCGTAGGAGTCGAGACGATCCTTTAAGCTACCTGGTAAACAAACTGATATATTCATAGACGTTTGACCTGGCTAATTACCACATCCTTTGTGAACTGCATAAACAAAATGTGTTTTTACAGCGGGGCTAGCAAAAGTATTATATTAACTGATTCTCTTGTAGTTTCTTCTTAAGTAACTTCGGCACTTACAACCAGTTTGCTCGTGGAAATTTTTCATCTATTACTTCTCACCGGGGCCGGGATCGTGGCCGGGTTTATTAATGTAGTTGCCGGTGGCGGTTCTTTGATCACCCTCCCCTTGCTTATATTTATGGGATTACCCTCTACCGTGGCCAACGCTACCAACCGGGTGGCGATCTTCTCCCAAAATATTTTCGCCGTAGCAGGGTTTCGCTCCAAAGGTGTATCTGCCTTCCCTTATAGTCTCTACCTAGCCTTTTCCGCTGTGCTGGGCGCCATTGTCGGGGCTAAGATCTCAGTGAATTTAGACGATGCTTTGTTCAACCGGATCATTGCCGCTATCATGGTGATGGTGGTAGTGCTGACTATTTTTAATCCCAATCGAAAAACAGACGGGGCTGGGGAAAAAACGGACCCCAAGTCTACTATTATAGGAGTGGTTTTATTCTTTTTTGTAGGGATCTATGGAGGCTTTATCCAGGCAGGGGTAGGATTTATTATGATGGCCACACTGACGGGGGTCAATCGATTCAGCTTGGTGAAGACGAACAGCGCCAAGGTATTCGTCGCATTGGTCTACACCTTTGCAGCGTTGATCGTATTTGTGATCGAAGACGTCATTGACTGGCCCCATGGACTTGCCCTGGCAGCAGGAAATTCCTTTGGAGGATGGATCGCCAGCAGGTGGTCTGTAAAAAAGGGGGATAAATGGATCAAACGGTTTTTAGTGGTCACCGTAGTGGCTTTGGCCATTAAGTTATGGTTTTTTTAATGGCCAAAGCTATGGCTAACGCCTTCTCTTAAGCTTGCACAGCAGGCTCTCTATGCCCCACCCATGTAAATCGTTTTACGACGTATTCCGGGTTGGTGAAAGATGCATTCCCGGCCGGGTTGCCCCCCGTGACGTGGAAATCGCTAAAGCCGGCGTTTTGATTCATGTAGATGCCACCGACCAAGTTAAAAGATACAGGAGTTGCCGCCAGCGCCATTTCATCCGCTATCTTCTCTTTTACGGTATCGTCAGTAGTGTAAGCTCCACATGAGATAGCGCCATGCTCCATAGCCATTTCCTGCGCCAAGGCTATGGACTCGTCAGTATCCTTAGTTTTGATCAGCAGGACGATAGGACCAAAAAGCTCGGTGCTAAATTTATCTTTTTGAGAAGCATCTAACTCGATGACCACCGGCGTGGCGATCCTAGCATTTTTAAACATAGGATTCTCGATGGATCTCGACGCCAACCATACTTTACCTCCTAAATTTGCGGCATTAGAGATCCTATCACCCGTGTTTTTATTTTGTATGGTGCCCAAAACAAACGGCCCCGCTTTGGGATTATCCACGAGCCCGTTGATATTATCCACCAGCTTTTGTGCGAACTCGTCAAAGCTTACCTTGCCCCCGGGCGTAATAACCCCTCCTGAGGGAATGTAGAAGTTCTGCGGGGCTGTGCACATTTGGCCGCTGTAGAGCGCCACGGAAAAGGCCAGGTTAGCCGCTACTTTATCGATGTCCTGCGCTGAATCAAGAATAGCGGAGTTGACACCGGTCTTTTCGGTAAAGACCACCTTTCCTTCTAAAGCCTCTAAGTAGCTCCCAAAAGCCGAATTACCCGTGTAATCTATTAATTTGACCGTAGGATGTTCAGCCAAGTCTTTGGTGATCATGCTATCAAAACTATCTACGGCTAATTGGCATATAGAGGGATCTAAGTCGTTTTCTATCAATACCTTTTGGATCTCAGCTACTACGATTGCCATAGGTAGTACCGCACCGGGGTGAGGTTTAACGATCACAGGGTTGCCTGTGACCAGGCTTGCGTATAAGCCCGGGACGCTATTCCAAGTAGGGAATGTAGAGCAGCCGATCACTACGGAAATACCTTTGGGTACGGCTCGCCATTGTTTATCCAGCACAATATTGTACTTCCCCATAGGCTTGTCCCAGTGCGCCTTGCCGGGAAACCTTCCTAACTCTTCATACCCTGATGCGATAGCCTCCAACGCCCGATCAGCGGCATGCGGTCCCGAGGCTTGGAAAGCCATCATATATCCTTGTCCCGTGGTGTGCATGGTAGCATAGGCAATTTCGAAAAATCTCGATCTCACCCCTTCTAAGGATTCGATCAGTATACCGGCCCGCTCATCTGCTCCTACTTTTCTCCAATGGTGATAAGCATCTTTTGCCTTGCCCAATAAGTTCTCTACGCTAAAAGACGGATAGGTAACCCCTAGCTTTTCCTGTGTATAAGGTGATTCCTCCTCTCCTATCCAATCCTGGGGATCGGGTTGTTTCAGCTCGTCGAATTTTTTACCCAAGCTGGCTTCAAATCTCTTTCTACCCTCTTCATCAGCAGTTTCTCCATAGATCTTGGGGGAAGGATGCTCTGGATAGGCTGCAAAAAAAGTTCGCTCATGGAGGGCTCTCATTGCTTGATCTAAAAGGTCTTTATGTTTTTCAAATAGACTCATTTTATTGAAAATTTGCTGAAACAATCGTTTGTGGCGAAGATAAGCTTTCTTTGAAAATTATTCCAGGAAGTTTCACGACAAGCCTGCACTTTTTAGAAGCAGCTATGCAAAACCGGGAACCAAACTCTTTTTTTGTTGTTGATTTTCATCGAAGGCCATCAGCTCTTCTCTCCCGTTCCCTGACGATAAAAATTGTTAACTTTAACGTTGCAAGTGCAAGATATTTAAGGATTTAATTCTTTTCGGAACCTCATATCGGTATAAACTGGTATTCTGCATTAAAGACGTTTACCTCCGCATTGGTTTCTGTATTTAAAACTTGTAAAGAAATAGTTGGTGAAAAGGCATTTTGTAATTCTTATTTTTTCTCTCGCGGTGGGCTTCGCACAAGGGCAGGCGAAAAGAGTGTACACGCTTCCTGACGGTATATCCAAAACAGGTTATTCACAAGAAACAATCATTGTTAAACTAAAAAATCCTGTCTCTACCTCGCGGAAAAACAAGACGAATGCGCGTTCATGGGGAGGAAGAGACCTAGCACCGGCAATACGTCATGCGGCTATTTCGAATAGTGCTAACCAACGAGCCAAAGCCCACTCCCTGTCAAACTTGTATAAACTCACACTAGCGGAAGGAGAAGACCCGCTCGACGTGATCAACGAGCTGCTGCAATCAGGGGATGTGGTTTACGCCGAACCCTATTTTTTTCATAAGCCGCTAATCATTCCGAATGACCCTAACGCTAGTCCTATCTCGGGCAGCCAAGATTACCTGTCCGTCATCAATGCTTATGACGCCTGGTCGGTAGAGCGTGGTGATACCAGCATAGTGATCGGGATATTGGATACCGGCACAGATCTTTCCCACGTGGATTTGGCAGATAATGTTGCCATTAACTATGACGATCCTATCAACGGTATAGATGATGATGGCGATGGGTTGATAGACAACTTCGCGGGCTGGGATATTGCAAACGATGATAATAATGTAGCCGCAGACACTGATGTACACGGTTCACAAGTTACCGGTACAAGTTCGGCCTCCACGAATAACGGGATCGGGATGGCAGGAACGGGGTACAATTCCAGGTTTGTTCCTTTTAAGATCTTCACTAGTGGTAATAACAGCTTTAGGAACGGATATGAAGCCATAGCCTTGGCCGCTGACTTGGGGTGCCAGGTGATCAACCTGTCTTGGGGTAGTATTTCGTCTTATTCGCAATATGCGCAAGATATTATCAACTATGCCGTACTGGAAAAAGATGCCGTGGTGATCGCTGCGGCAGGGAATACGAATGGGTTATTTGATTTTTACCCGGCTTCGTATGATAATGTACTGTCCGTAGGCGGCACACTGCTGGATGATCAAAAAGCTCCATGGGCTACTTACAGCTACAACATAGACTTGGTGGCACCGGGAGAAAACATATTCACCACGGGAAACAACGATAGTTTTGTACGGAACAGGGGCACCTCTTTCTCTTCTCCCATGGTAGCCGGGCTGGCGGCTTTGATCCGGGCACGATTTCCCAACCTGTCCGCCCAGCAGGTCATGGAAAGGATCCGGGTCAATACCGATGATGTTTACGAAGTGGGGATCAATAGCTCATTCGAAGGACAGCTCGGTAAAGGCAGGTTGAATATGCTTAAAGCACTAACAGATAACTCGTCCCCGGCCATTCGCATCCAAGATTTTGAATACGATAATGGCAACGGTCCATATGCCTTTTATGGAGATACCTTGTCGATCACCATGAATTTCAAGAACTTCCTGTACCCAAGTCTCAACGCAGTCGCCACGATCAGCTCAACTTCTCCATATGTGACGGTAATGCAGCCCACCGCGCAGCTCGGTTCAATCCCTACCTTGGGAGAAAAAGATAATAACGACCGGGCATTTAAAGTTATATTGTCGCCTGGTCTCCCGGTGAATGAAATTATCTATTTGCGCGTGGATTTCAAGGACGGCACTTACGAAGACTTCCAATACATCAGTTTCCGGAGCTCACCGGATTTCTTAAACTTTGATAATGGCACATTGCAAATGACACTTGACAGTGACGGTGACCTTGGATACCGTGACAATTTTTTTAGCAACGGCGTAGGTTTTAAGGGCTTTGATCAACGGCTTATGGGCAACGTAGGATTGATCACCGCGTTAGACAAGGACACGGTCATGGACAATGCTCCCCTCAATCTCACCCTGAACATCAGGGAACCTGATTTCCAAGCAGTACGCAATGTCAAATTCTACAATAACTCCGTGGCCCATCATGACGCCAGGGTAACATTTGACGATAGTCGCGGCGGCTCCCGGGCTCCGGGGCTTCACTTAGAGCAAAAGACATTAGCATGGGATAACGAAAACTATATCATCCAAGAGTACAGGATCACTAATTTAGGGAATAAGGATTTACAAGATCTCCATGTGGCTTTGCTTGCCGATTGGGACTTGAACGACAAAAATTTCAACCGGGCCGATTGGCACGAGTCCCTTAACCTAGGCTATGCTTCAGATGCTTTATCCGATACGTTGTACACAGGCGTAGCGCTGTTGACCGCCCAGCAACCGATATATTACGCTATAAACAACCGGAACTTCAACGGGAACAGTACTGATATTCCCATAAATCTTACGGATAGCGTAAAACATAGCCTCGTATCACAAGGTGTGGCGAAGAGGACGGCAGGAGAAGCCAATACGGGGAATAATATCTCCCATGTCGTGGGAGGAACTATTTCGGCACTTGCGACGAACCAAAGTGAAAAGGTAGCTTTGGTATTGGTTACCGGGAATAGCTTATCGGATCTCGTTAATGCCGTGAACCAAGCACAAGCACGTTACAATGACTATATCTCTACTCCCCCATTGCTAGAAGTATTCAATACCTGCCCGGGTGATCCGGCCTTGGTAAACCCTTCTTCGGGTACTATTTTTTCCTTTTACAGCGATGCCGCACTGGCGAACCATATCTTCACCGGAGAGGAATTCACCTCACCTCCTATATCCAACGAGCTGGTCTATTACGCCGTGAACCGGGACCTTCCTTACGACGGAGATATCCAGCGGGTAGTGGTAAAAACAAAGCCAGCCAATGCCGACTTTTCCATCAACCCGGATCCCTTGCTTTTGGATGAAACCGGTGAAGCTAGCGTTCAACTCACTGACTTAAGTATCGACCCCGTGACATGGCAATGGACATTCAGCCACGGTTTCAGTGCCGATGTACAACATCCCTTAGCCAGTTACACCGAAAAGGGGTCTTACACGATACAACTGCAAGTGGTAAACGATATCGGCTGCATGGAGATGATCACTAAAACTTTGGAAGTCGATAATCGCAGCAATCTACCCGGGCTTACGGATCTATCCATTTGTAATGGAGAAACTATAACCTTAGACCCTGCGAATGCCACTGACTTAGAGATCTACAGTGACCCGGGGACAACCCAAAGGATCTTTACAGGTACAGAGTTCATTTCCGGGGTGCTCAGTACGGATACTACTTTTTACGTGATCAGCACAGATTCAACGTACGCGAGCAATGTAAAAACGGTACAAGTGAAGGTAAGTCCTGTAAAGGCCGATTTCATCCATCGGCCAGATACGCAAGACTTGGCAAGTCCCCACATTATCGAACTCAAAAGCCTGGCCTCTTCCTATGAATTATTTTACTGGCAAATTGATGGTCAAACTTTGGCAGTTAATTCCGATATTACTTACTCCTATAACCCGGCAGTACCTTTCGAAGTAAAATTAGTAGCAGAAGATATTACAGGCTGCCGTGATAGTTTAGTACAACGGATCACACCCGTTTCTGCCAGTGCCCCACAGGATATAGTTATCAAGTTATGTACAGGGGATGGTACCCTATTTTCTCCCCCAGCAAGTGATTATTTTAACTTTTACCGTAACCTGGAGGGCTCTGAGCTGGCGGCTAAGGGAAAAAGTATCGTCCTCAGCCAAATTGAAAGGGATACCAGTATATTTTACACGAATAACGCGTTGTACGGAGAAAGCCCAATGGGTCGTTTAAACATAGAAGTAAGTAAGATAAAGGCCGGCTTTGAACTTCCCGGGCAAGAGATCAACCTCGTGGAAAACAACGAGCTTACAGTCTCAAATAGCAGCCAAGAAGCCAACTCGTTTAGCTGGTCGATCAATGGGGAGAGTGCTTCTACGGAAGAAAATCCAAATTTAGAGATCAATGAAACAGGCGAATATACCATCCGGCTAGAGGTACAAGACGAAACGGGCTGCCGTGATACAACACAAAAGTCATTACGCGTAGTGGCCATTACTTCCCTGCCTGGAGAATGGGAAAACAGCCTTTCGATCTATCCTAATCCTACCCCCGGGCGATTGACCATCGAGTCTGCCGGGTATCTCCCTAAGATCAGCGTGTTCAATGCCCAAGGCATAAAGATGCCCATCACTGTCGTGGAAAATGTGGTGGATATGACTTCGTTAGAACCCGGGATCTACTTTTTAGAGCTCGAAGATGGCCAAGTAAGGTCGAGGAAAAAGATCATCAGGCGCTAATAAACCCGGGATGGCAGTACTTTACTCTTCATCCCTCATAACCTGCACTCGATAATTGTTTATCAGTTTAATGTTATCCAGGGCAGTTTTCGCTAGTAAGCTTGGTGACCCTTGGTGCATTTGCCTCTGAGTGGCCGGGGAAGCTTCGCCACCAAGTCACTAAAGCCCAAAGTATCACAAAGGGGCCTTATTTACTATTCAATTATTTTTACATCGAACTCACGTTCATAGTAAAAAGATCAATCTTGTTCGGCAAACACCCTTTTAAGAAGGTCTGAGGTCCTCGCTAATGGGTCTTCCCTGATCTTTTTCTCCTCTTGGGCTACCAAGTAAAAAAGTCCTTCTATTGCTTTGTTAGTAGCGTAATTGTTCAGATCGGGGTCTACCTTATCCACGAAAGGGACTTTATTGTACGTTGAGATAATGTCCGTATAATAACGAGTGGCATTGGTGCTGTTGAGCGCTTTTTCGACTATGGGTTGAAATTTCAGCTTAAGTTGGTCAGAGGTGGTCCGGGTCAAGTATTGAGTAGCGGCATCCTCCTCCCCTTTTAGTATTCCCCAGGCATCTTGGATGGTCATTGATTTTATGGCGCTTACGAATATCGGCTTGGCTTCCTTTGCCGCCTGTTCGGCTCCCCTATTGAGCGTCATTATGAAGTCGTCCACTTGCTTATCCAGCCCAATTTGCCTTAGCTTGGTCTCTACTTTTTGAACATCTGGAGGGAAAGGGATCTTTATTTTCGGGTTTTTAAAATAGCCATCCACCTTGGATGCCTTTGCTGAGCCATTGGAGATACCATTGATAAGGGCCTCTTTCAGCCCGGAAGCTACCTGGTCGGTAGTAAGTTCATCACCCCCCAGTATATCGTTTATTGTACCCAAGGATTGGTTGAGCTGGGTAGAAGTACAGCCACACACAAAAGCCATCAACAGAAAAAACAAACGGTTAACCCTCATAATTACAGTATTTGTCGCCTAAAAATACAAAAAGATAAACATGATCCACCAGGGGCAAAGTACAATTCGTCGAAAAGAACCCGCCATCTATCTTTATCGAATTATAGCATTGCCCGGGTCATAGTTTGAAGGTAAATCCAAAATTCAAGCCAAATCCGTATGGTTTGATATAGAAAGGGGTACTTAAGTTTTTGTTAAGGTTAAAAGAATAGTTAAACGTGGGCTGAGCCAAAAAACGGAACCGCTTATCCTTGGGGTATTCTACCCTGTAAAAAACATTATAAAAAAGGTAAAGGTCCGGTTCTTCGAAAAGCTCGTTCGAAGAGCGCCGTAATGATTTATGGAATTCTGCTCCTACTCCAAAGGAAGATAATACCTTGTTGGATGGAATTTTATAAGTCATCCCTACCTGTACCCCCAGGTTTTGGAGCTGGTGGTTGTAGGTGTTGCGCTCTTCAGAATATCCGGGTGAAAAATTGATCCTATCTCCATCTGTCTCTATATTGACGCTATCTACCCGCTGTAAGGAATACTCTATTTCCTGCGACCTTTGGAAATACAAGAGCCCTGCAAATACGCTGAAATCTTCATTCAAAGGATACATTAACCCCGTCTCTAGCCGTATCCCCATCCGATCGGTAGAGATGGCCGGGATCTTCTCTACTGCGGAAACTAGCTGGTCATCCCGCTGGTTCGCTTCTACCCGGTTGTACGTGAAAGTAGGCATAGCTTGAAAGTACAAAGCCAGCTTACGATTTTGGAGGTCTTTTTTATCCTCTTCGATTACGTCAGCCTGGTCCCCAAAAGGCATCCCGTTCCCAAGGAGTACGGGTTGTATATCAGGGAGTCCTGGTAAAGCATGCGTATGATCAAAGCCTATATTTTTCACAAAGTATGGAGAAGCAAAATAAGTTTCATTGATCACATCCGTACTTGTTTCCGTTGTTTGAGAGGTCGTTCCTGTTTCTATTTCTTCTATACCTTGTAATGGTGACTGGGGTATGCTAGTGTATGGATCATCGTCCACAGGATTTTTTTGCAGCGTGATTTTATCTTCTGAAGGCCTGTCTTTTTCAAACGGTATTTCATTTTCTGTAGTGGACAAAGAATTTGAATAGTCCGTGGTAGCACCCACATTAGGGGTTTCACCTTCCTCTTTGCCATCTTGCCCGTTTCCAAAAGCAATTTGTTCTTCCTCCGCTACCTCCTTGTCCGGGGTACTGGGCAATAAAAGAACCGTGGTAATGCCAATCAACAAAGCCAGTAATGCTGCCGTGGTGATCCTCCACCATATCGACCAGCGGCGGTCCTGGCCCGGGAGTTCGCTCTCGATAAATGCCCAACTGTCTTTACCAGGCTCTTCCTCGTAACTTGACAACCTATCGCGGAACTTATCTTCTACGTGCTTATCAGCCATACTTTTCAATTTTTTTTACCCCTAACAGCGCCAGCTTTTCTTTTAGCAGCGTTTTCGCGCGGCTGAGCTGGGATTTCGAAGTATTTTCAGAAATATCGAGCATCTCGGCAATCTCCCTGTGCTTATACCCTTCCACAACGTACAGGTTAAAAACCAGCCGATAACCTTCGGGCAGCCCGTGAATCAACGCCAGCAAGCTTTCATTATCCAATCGATCAATGATCTTACCATCATGATCATCAAACGTTTCTATAGCATCTACTCCCAAATAGTCATGATGGCGTTTATTCTTATGATAATAGTTTATCGCCGTATTAATTGACGTTCGTATTATCCATCGATCTAAATAGCGATACTCTTCTACACTATGTAAGTGTTTGAATATCTTAATAAATGCCTCCTGGAAAACATCTTCGGCTTCTTCCCGGCTGGACGTATATCTCCTGCTTAGGCCCATAACTCTTCCTTTATACAAATCAAAAAGGAGTTTTTGTGCCCTGCGATCGTTCTTTTTACACTTCTCAAAAACCAGGCGTGGATCTTTCATAATAATAACGTGTCATCCAGCCCTGTAGCAGCCGGATGACACGCTCATAAAAGTCTATGGACTAACCTTTTATAGCTTTATTCTCACCACCGCACTATCGCAGAATATTCCATCTCCTATTTCTTCACATATCCTGTATACTAAACTATCTGTTTGCGCTTGGGGATTAAAGGGGGAATAAACCACCTGTTTGTCAGAAACTCCAACTTCTCCTGCTTTTGCCTGCTGAGCTATTTCAATATTTACGTTGGATAGGTTAGTATAGATATCATTTTGAAGCACATTGAACCAGTAGGTGTTGCTCGTGGGAAAATCGCTCAAGTCATAGGTATCATCCACACCTTGAACTAATACAGATATTGCCTCCTCGATGTTGAATACCACGGTAGCTCGGTCACAGACCTGGTCTTTGCAGATCTCGTACACTAACGAATCGCGGTAATTCCCTATGCCGGTGTTTATCCAGTAACGTACTATGTTGTTTTCAACCACCGCCACATCGCCAAACCTTGTAGGCTGAACAATAGTTACAAAACCAATAGCTAATGAGTCTGCGTTACATAATGAATCATTGGCCAAGACATTTACATCCACCTGTGGCGTCCAAAAATCGTCATTGGGTATGATAAAGTTAAGGCTATCATCCCTAGCATCGAGTTCACAAGGGAGCGGGGCATTCACCTGTATAAATACAAATGCTACTGAGCCACTATCGGGTTCATTCGGAGGATTTACCCTGTAAAGCAAACTATCCGTACCGGCAAACCCCTGGTTGGGAAAGTATTGTAAAACATTGCCAAAAAAATCAGCCTCCCCATTCGCAGGTTGGCTAACCACAGCTACCTCTACCTGCAGTGAATCGCTACCGCATAACCTATCATTCCCAAGTACATTAATGAATACAGGCTGATTAATGCGTGTTTCGGCTTGATCTTCTACGGCAATGATCGTACATGGGAACAGGCTGGTGTCCTGTGTTATGTTGATATTGATCACCCCTTGGGAAAGCTGCTGGCTGTTCGTATCAAAAACGTCAAACCCCACTTGATCCGTACCTTCTAAAAAATCTTCTTTAGGCTGGTACCTGAATAAATTTCCGCTGATATTTCTAAACTCACCATTGTTAGGCTGATCGGTTATGGTCACTGACACTTCCTGCTTTGCAGAGATCACCTTGGCAAGATCAATTACCGAAGAGCTATTCGGCAAAACATACACCTGGTCAGACGATATTTCAACGGTTTCTTCGGGAGGGAGGGCATCTTCCTCGAAGGTATCACAGCCATAAACGAAGATAAGCGTCACAATAGCTATGAACAATAAAGCAAATCTTAATGAATTCTTAAATTTTGTATTAGCGAGTGTTTTCATGGACCTGGTTTTGATAAATGGTTTAATTCTTTTTGGGTGTTTACATGTCTTGACAGGGCATCTCTCGAAACAGTTGCACTGACCTTATCAAAATGTTAAACATTTTCCAGAAATTTCCATTTTCAATACATAGATCATGAATTAAAGGCTATGCATAAAACAAAAGCAGAGATTTTGACCATTGGTGATGAGATCCTTTACGGGCACATCTTAGATACGAACTCCCAATGGATAAGTACAGAATTGGATAATATAGGCATAAAGGTGGTCCGAAAAACGACCATCGGGGATAAACGAGAAGAACTGCTCTCTGCTTTTCATGATGCGGAACAACGTGCCGATGTGGTACTGATCACCGGGGGTCTTGGCCCTACGAACGACGACCTTACCAAGCCCTGCTTGGCAGAGTATTTCAACTGCGAAATAAAGATGCATGAACAGGCGCTGTTAGAAGTCTCCGAATTTTTTAAAAGCAAAGGAAGAGAACTTACCGAAGTAAACCGGCTGCAAGCGGCGCTACCGGAATGCTGCACCATGCTAAGCAATAAGATCGGCACCGCGCCGGGTATGTGGTTTGAAAGGAATGGAAAGGTATTTGTCTCCATGCCTGGCATACCACGTGAAATGCAGCTCATGATGACAAAGGAGGTGATCCCACGTATTAAAAACGTCTTCAGTACAGATATTATCTACCATAAGATCATCAAGACCATTGGTATCGGCGAGTCATGGCTTGCTGACATGATAAAAGGGTGGGAAGCTACACTCCCGCCACATATCGGGCTCGCCTACCTGCCAAGCTTAGGGCAGGTCAAGCTCAGGCTGACGGCAGTCGGTGAGGACCAAGAACAGTTGGTAGATGAAGTAGAAGAAAAAATAACCAGTTTAAAGCCTTTAATAGGCAAGTACATTTACGGATACAACCGTGATCAAATAGAAGCCGTGGTAGGAAAGATGCTTGCCGGGCAAGAAAAGACCCTTGCCATTGCAGAGAGTTGTACAGGAGGCTACTTATCTCATATGATCACATCGGTAGCAGGAAGCTCCGCGTATTATCGAGGTTCCGTTATCCCCTATCATAACGACCATAAGATCGATTTGCTTGGCGTAAAGGAAAATACTTTGAAGGAAAACGGGGCAGTGAGCGAACAAACAGTCATTGAAATGTCAAACCGGGTAAGGGAGAAATTTAATGCTGATATTGGGGTAGCTACCAGTGGGGTCGCGGGGCCGGGTGGCGGTACGCCCGAAAAGCCCGTGGGGACCGTTTGGATCGCCTATGCCGATGGAAATGATACCGTAGCCAAAAAGCTACAACTGTGGAAAGATCGTGAAATCAACATAAAAGCTTCTGCTATCGCCGTGCTCAATTTGATCCGTATATCTTTACTGAAAACGATTGAGATAAAAAACTAAAATGGTAATTTTGCAGTTGTTTTTAAAAAATAATCAGATTACACGCTTATGGCACTGGTAGAATTATTGATGCCCAAAATGGGAGAAAGTATCATGGAAGCTACAGTCCTTTCATGGATGAAAAAAGAGGGAGATACCATCGAGCAAGATGAATCCATCCTAGAAGTAGCTACTGATAAAGTAGATACGGAGGTCCCTTCTACCCATGCCGGTGTACTCAAAGAGATTCTAGCCAAAGACGGGGAGGTGGTAGAAGTAGGCAAGCCCATAGCTATTATTGCCACGGAGGGTGACGAGGAAGAGCCTGTAACTACACCTGTAGCAGAACCCGTTGCCGTAACCAATGACCATTCTACCAGCGAGCCGGTTGTATCAAACGGACAGGCCAAGTCCAACGGTGCCGCCCATAGCAGTGAGCCTGTACCCGGCCGATTTTATTCTCCGTTGGTAAAGAATATTGCCAAGCAGGAGGGCATCCCTATGGCGGAGCTGGAGACCGTGCCCGGCAGCGGCAAAGAAGGCAGGGTAACCAAAAAAGATATACTATCTTACCTAGAGCACCGAAGCGATACGACACCGAGCCCAGCGCCCGTACAGGAGGAGGTAGCGCACCCAGTTGTATCCGGAGCACGTCGAATAACCGGGAAAGTGAGCGTCTCGATCAACGGCGGCGATGAGATCATCGAAATGGATCGTATGCGCAAAATGATCGCCGAGCGGATGGTGGACTCAAAAAGGACAGCACCCCACGTTACCTCGTTCGTGGAGGCCGATGTTACGGACATTGTTTTTTGGAGAAACCGAAACAAAACCATTTTCAAGCAGCGAGAAGGAGGCAATCTTACCTTTACACCTATATTTATAGAATCGGTAGTCAAAGCCATTAAAGACTACCCTATGATCAATGTGCAGGTAGACGGCGATAAGATCATCAAGAAAAAAGATATTAACATAGGGATGGCCGTTGCTCTTCCCAGCGGGAACTTGATCGTACCCGTGATCAGGAATGCCGATCAATTGAACCTCGTAGGGTTGGCGAATAAGGTGAACGACCTGGCCAAAAGGGCACGTGATAACAAACTCACCCCGGAAGAGCTGACAGGCGGTACTTTTACGATTTCTAATGTAGGCTCTTTTGGAAATGTCATGGGCACTCCCATCATTGTTCAGCCACAAGTAGGCATACTAGCGCTCGGGGCCATTGTTAAAAAGCCATCCGTGATAGAAACTCCTTATGGGGATACCATAGGGATCCGGCACAAGATGTTCCTATCCCATAGCTATGATCACCGTGTAGTAGACGGCTCATTAGGAGGAATGGTCGTGCGAAGGGTAGCCGACTACTTGGAGAAATTCGATATGAATTCCGGGATTTAGTAAGTTCCGTAGTTCACTGGGTGACTTCGAGTTTTAGAACTATTGATCCCTCCTTAGACTGGTCCGCGTTTGCAACGCGAACCCACTAAGTATTAAAGGGCACTGACGCCAACATTTGTAATGCCGGTATCCAACGAACCCTATAACCATTTATCATTTTGATGTTATCTAGGGTAGCTTTGGCTAGTATACTTGGTGTACTTTGGTGCATTTGCGTCTTGGTGGCGAAGCTTCCTAGTTCACAACGGCACTAAAGCTCAAAGAATCACAAAGGGGTCTTCTTTACTATTTTATTTGACCTAGCCTTATTTTTATATCAAGTTCAACTGTTTAAACCTTTAAGAGTCAATTCCTAAAGCTGCCTTGGCCTTTTCAACGGTCTTTTTGGAATTGCCGATGAAAATGTCGTTACCAATCATGAATACCGGCCTTTTTAAGAATGTGTATTCCCGGAGAATGTGATCCCTGTAGTCTTCTTCTTCCAGCTTAACATCTTTGAGCCCCAACTCTTTATATTTCCGGGCTACGCGTGAAAAGAGGGCTTCGTAAGAACCGGCAAGGCCTTTCATCTCTTCTAACTGTTCTTCCGTAATACGATCCGTTTTGATATCTTGGTAATCAAATTCGTCTCCAATCCCCAATTCTTTAATGATCCTTTTACAAGTATCACATGTGGATAAATAGTATACTTTTTTCATGTTTATTCGCTTATTTCGGGCAAAGTAAGCCAAGATTTGGTTTTACTGGGCATGATTTCTATTTTTAGCTAATCCAATTTTTTGTATGACAAAGGTAATTTCATTTATCAGCCGCAAGGGAGGTACCGGTAAAACCACGAATGCCATCAATCTTACCACTATGCTGAACAACCTCGGGTACAAAGTAGCATTGATCGAAACAGACACGAACTACACGCTAAGTACACTGAGAAAAATGGAGGTCTTCCAATCCAATGCCAAAAGCGAGGCAATCTTCGAGATCTTAGGGTCTGAAGACGACAAGATCGCTGATGAGCTGGAGGCTATGAAACCCAAAAACACGTATGATTACATCATCGTGGACAGCGCCGGGAAAACCACGGATGAAGGAATAAAAAGATTATGCCTCGTTAGCGATGCGGTGGTTGTACCCTCCAGTTTAACTCAAAATGATCTTTTGGTCACCTATCAAACGATCACAGACCTTTCCCCTGCCCGGGAGCTGAACACGAACCTCAAGATCATGGTACTCCCTAACCGGATCCATAGCCAGACGAAAAACAAGACGATACAGGAAGCTATGGACAGCTTGGACGCGCACGTCTTGGAGGTAGCGGTACCCCAGAAAAACCTGTTTGTAAACTACAGCACGATCCTCGCAGAAAAACAATATCATCAAATAGCACAGGAAATCTTAAAGCAACTTGGAGATGGCAAAGCGTAAAAATCCTTTAAAAGACCTTGATTCATTTCTTAACCAACAAGCTTCTTCTTTTGTACAACCCGAGAGAGCAGAGGACACTGTCCCCGCAGAAGAAGTAACACCTCCCACGGGACCTTCAACTACTGCACAGGCACCACTGGATAAAGCGCAAGTGATCTCCTACTTAAAAACTCTTTCTGATACTAACCCCGTAGAATTCCGGGAAACCCTGTATGATATTATTCGTCAATCCTTAGAAAACATGGGGCTGCAAGGCGCGAATGATAAAATGCTGATGAATACCATCCTTTACCTAGACAACCCTGAAAACTGGAAAGCCGCAATATCTTCATATTGGAAGGAGATGTAACATGGCGGACACCCGTGTGAAATTTGTGGTAGCGGTGAGGCGGTTGTTATCTTAAAAATTCTAATTTAGCGGGCATTAATAAGGCGATCCATCTAAGAGCATGTTCTCAAGTGTTACGTTAAGTTTGAATTAACGTATAGGGTACATGAAGAACAATATTTGCGGTATTGGAAAGCCCTCGATCAGTTGGTAATAGGTAAATAGCAGTGGGCAAAACAGGGGGCTACTGACTGTTTATTGCCGACTGCGAGCTTCTGCCGTTTGAAAAATAAACTGTTAGACTAATGAAATTCGGAACAAAAGCAATCCATGCCGGCGTAGAGCCAGACCCTTCTACCGGGGCCATCATGACACCGATCTACCAAACTTCTACTTACGTACAGGCGTCACCGGGTGATCATAAAGGTTACGAATATTCCAGGACACAAAACCCAACACGCGACGCGTTACAAAAGAACATTGCCGCCTTGGAGAATGCACGTCATGGCCTTTGCTTTGCTTCCGGGCTAGCGTCTATTGATGCTATTATAAAGCTTTTTAAGCCCGGGGATGAGATTATAGCGGCAAACGACCTCTACGGAGGTACCTATCGCCTGTTCACTAAAATATTTTCCAAGTATGGACTGAAGTTCCACTTCATTAACATGGAAAATGTACAGGACATCGAGAAATATATTAACGGCAATACCAAATTGCTATGGATAGAAACACCCACTAACCCCATGATGAACATCATCGACATCCGGGGCGCTTCCGATATAGCCAAGAAACATGGCCTGCTGCTAGGGGTGGATAACACTTTCGCTACCCCCTATTTGCAGACTCCCTTGGACCTTGGAGCCGATATTGTGATGCACTCTGTTACTAAATACCTGGCAGGTCATTCGGATGTGGTCATGGGCGCTTTGGCCCTTAATGATGATCAGTTGGCCGCTGACCTCGCATTTATCCAGAATAGCAGTGGTGCCACTCCAGGGCCACAGGATTCTTTCTTAACGCTAAGGGGCATAAAAACTTTGCACTTACGCATGCAGCGACACACAGAAAATGGCCAGGCCATTGCAGGATATCTACAGGATCATCCAAAGGTAGATAAACTCTACTGGCCCGGGCTATCATCACACCCGAACCATGCCATCGCCAAGGAACAAATGAAGGATTTTGGGGGTATGATCTCATTTACTCTAAAGGGAAATGACAAAGAAGAAGCCTTCCGTGTGATGGAGAGCTTTCGCTACTTTTCCCTGGCCGAATCGTTAGGAGGTGTAGAATCACTGGTCAACCACCCCGCTACCATGACCCACGCCAGTATTCCTTACGAAGAGCGTCAAAAAATCGGGCTTTTGGATTCCTTGATCCGGTTGAGCGTAGGAATTGAAGACGTGGAAGACCTCATCGAGGACCTAAAGCAGGCGATAAACTGACTCGATTAAAAAATGAACGTCATTCCGCGCCGGTGGCTGTGGGAGGGCTAATGGCGAGAGCCGGAATCTGTTGCGTCGTAGAACGGAAACTATTCCCCAGTTTAAAGACTGTGAAACTATGCTAAACCTCATGTTAAGCCTAGACTACAATGATTTTAAATCGAACCGAGGTTTACAGGTTAGCGAGACTTCCCAAGTACCACAAAAAAAGTAAAATCGTAAGAATAAAAGCGATCTTTTTCATTACTGGTCACATTTCTCATTAGACCAGTGGTCCCGGGTAGGGTTTAAAGCCGGAACCTGCAGTAGGGCATCATTGAAAATTCAAGTGGCGTATGGAGGGGAGACCTCCAGCAACAGCGCGGCACATTTGAAGCTTGTGGGTAAGCGGCCCATAGGGGTTGGGTAGTGTGTTTAGCGGGGAAAATGGGCTTTGTTGCTGGCGCCCTTTTCTTTTGTTTCGTTTTCTTTTGGGCGCGCAAAAGAAAATGAAAACTGGACTTAGAACCACAAAACCCCACCAAAACTGCTCATTTCGAGGCTCTCATTACCCGAAACATCCTAAAAATATAGCCTAGTTTGCCAAAATTAAGCGTTTACTATCAAAGCTAATTTTCAAGGACACCCCTATTAAACCAGTGATCTTTGATAGGGTTTAAAGCCGGGCCATACCATAGGATTCTATGCCAAAATCGGCTGATTTTGGCCTATGAAAAGCTTTATGGTGAATTCGCTACCTTCACCGGGCGAC
This sequence comes from Fulvivirga sp., assembly GCA_028280565.1. Lineage (GTDB taxonomy): Bacteria > Bacteroidota > Bacteroidia > Cytophagales > Cyclobacteriaceae > Fulvivirga. The sequence continues at coordinate 20,194 of JANQLQ010000203.1, read as the reverse complement.
GAAAGGAGAGACACCTCGCCTCCTATGCGGTCTACCAGGTTTTTGACGATGGCCAAGCCGAGCCCATTGCTGGTTTCACCGGCTGTGGGTTGAGCGCTCAGCTTTTTAAATTTTTGATAAAGACATTTTTTATCTTCCTCTGTGAACCCGGGCCCCTCATCCTTTACCTTCACAAGAACATGATCATCTTCACGCAATGCTGACAGCATAACCTTTTTTCCTTTACCGGAAAATTTGATCGCATTGGAAATCAAGTTATCCAATATCCGGGAGAGATAAGAATCATCTGTATCGACCAAAATCTTTGAGTCCTCGCCCACCGTGCAGATGATGATATCTTTAGTCTTGGCTTCGGTATCGAAAGACTTTGCCTTTTTTAATAACATATCATGAACATCCACGGCATGTATATGGGTCTTTCTTGCCTCCCCTTCAAAAGCATTAACATCAAGCAGGTCACCGATGAGCCGGATACTACCATCCGAAATCTGCTTAAGCAGGCCTACTAAATTACGTTGTTCACCATCCAGTTTAGTCATTCCCATCAGCTCAGTTATCCCTTTTATACGGTTCAGGGGTGACTTTAGGTCATGTGCCACGATGTTCATTAGGGTGTCTTTTTCACTGTTTAGTTCAGCGAGTTGATCATTCCTTTTCTTTAACTTGCCATTCTGGATATTGATCTGTGCATTTTGCTTATTGATTTCATTCGCCTGCTGGGCAATCTGTTCGTTTTTATGCTGGAGTTTAAGATTTACCTGTTTTCTTTTTCGCCCCAAATACCAGATGCTGATCATGAGCACCCCTATGACCCCCGTAATAGCTATCAGCGCTATCTTTTCAAACTTTTGCCGTTCAATTACCGCCTTGTTACGAGCTTGATTCAATCGAAGCACCTCATTCTCTCGCTCTTTTTTTTCGATTTCCAGCCGTGATTCGTACCGTTCTATCTTACGGGCTGCCTCGGCGTCACTCCAAGCAGCATTAAGCTCGGCATATTTCGTAAAATACTGGAAAGCAAGTTCTACATCTCCTTCTGTTTTACTGATCTCGGACAAATGCAAATAAGCCTCTTTTTCCAGCGGCAGTTGCATGGTAATATCAGAATTGGCCACCACTCGCAATAAATGCTCCTTGGCGGCGATCGATTCCTGGTTACTTAATAATACTTTTGAGAGTTGAAGGCGGATCTGGTTAGTAAGGTCCCGGTTCCGGCTGGTCTCGGCCGTTCTTAACGCCTTTTGTCCATATATAAGCGCCTCTGCCTTCTTTCTTTGCTTGTAGTAGAGTTGCGATATCCCTAAATTGATACGAGCTATACCAATGGCATCATTTACACTTTCTGCCTTAACCTTAGCTTGCAGGTAGTAGTCAAAAGCTTTGTCGTAGTTTTCTAAGTTTTCATAGATCCTGGCCAGCTCTGCCATGATCGAGATCTGTCCGTCAATATCTTTTACCCGAGATCTTATTTTCAAGGTCTTCTCAGACATTTCCAAGGCCTTTGAGGTGTTGTTCTGGGTTTGGTACAATTCCGCCAAGCTTTTATAAGCGTACGCCTCCCCTTCTTCATCGCCTATGTTCTTAAAGACCTCTAAAGCATTATGAAAATCATCATATGCTTTTAAAAAGTCCCCCTGGTTAAGATAGATACGCCCTAGGTTGTTCAGGGCGTGTCCGTATTGCACCGAATCCCCTACTGCCAAACCTTCATCCTTTGCGTTGAGAAACATTTCGAAGGCCTTAACATTGTCGCCAAGATAATGATGACCTACCCCGATAAAGTTAAGCGCTTGCGCCCGGTTCCTTCCTAACCCTTCCTTGTTGATCAATTCGATCGATTTATTGGCATAAAAGATCGTACTGTCCGGGTGAGATTTCCTGAATTCCCAAGCTAAAGTTTCGTAAAGCAATGATCTTACGTCCAGGTCGGCATAAGGTATTTTTGACCTGATACTATCCAACATGTACAGATCTTGCCCTAGTGATGTAATGCACAAGCTACACAAGAACACGAGTAATCCCGAAAAAAATACTCTCATCGCTATAAGAACTATAGAGTAAAAGTAATAATTCCAGCTACACATTGGGAGTTGAAATCGACTAAAAACCGAAAAATCTTATAAAAATAACAATCCATGTTCGATAGAGACTATTCCCAGGTTGGACGGCTGACTACAGTGTTTACCGTTGGTCAAATAGCCCATTTCATTAAACTTTCTTTCCCATAAATTAGGCCGGTCCTAATCAGTAACTTAACCTGCAAAACAATGAAGAATTTCATCTCATTCTTATTACTTGCTACACTGCTTTGTAGTCATCCCGACAGTTTCTCCCAACGTAAACGAAAATCCGCTTCTTCGCCGAAGCTTACCTTTGCTCCCAGCTTGTACGAGGGCATGGAATGGCGGAGTATCGGTCCATACAGGGGAGGTCGTTCAGCCACAGTCACCGGGGTGCCTGGCAAGCCTAACTTATATTATTTCGGGGCTACCGGGGGCGGCGTATGGAAGACCACAGACGCAGGTAATACGTGGGAAAATATTTCCGATGGTTTTTTTGGAGGGTCGATAGGAGCAGTAGCGGTAAGTGTTTGGGATAACAATGTCATCTATGTAGGCGGTGGTGAGAAGACAGTAAGGGGAAACGTAAGTTACGGCTATGGCATGTGGAAGTCTGTGGATGCAGGCAAGACATGGAAATCGATAGGCTTGGAAAACTCACGTCATATACCCAGGGTCCGTATCCACCCTAAGAACCCTGACCTGGTATACGCTGCTGTCATGGGAGATCTATTCAAGCCTTCCGATGAACGGGGTGTATACCGGAGTAAGGATGGAGGAAAAACATGGGAGAGAATACTCTTTGCCAACCGTGACGCTGGTGCCGTCGATTTGATCATGGATCCCAATAACCCGCGCATATTGTATGCCTCTACCTGGAGGATCAGGAGGACACCCTACAGTTTGGAGAGTGGTGGAGAGGGTTCTGCACTATGGAAAAGTACCGACGGGGGCGACACCTGGACCAACATCAGTGCCCATGAAGGCCTGCCTAAAGGAGTTTGGGGGATTTCAGGGGTAACCGTCTCCCCGGTAAATTCTGACCGCGTATGGGCTATCATAGAAAACAAAGACGGTGGGGTCTACCGGTCCGATGATGCTGGTAAGACCTGGAAAAAAATGAATTCGGACAGGAGCCTGAGGCAACGAGCGTGGTATTACACCAGGATCTATGCCGATACCCAAGATGAGGACCGCGTATACGTGATGAACGTCCGGTATCACCGGTCAAAAGATGGCGGCAAAACTTTTGAAGCTTTCAACGCCCCTCATGGCGACCACCATGACCTTTGGATCGCGCCGGGAGACAACCAACGTATGGCCATTGCCGACGACGGCGGCGCGCAAGTAAGCTATGATGGCGGCGAGAACTGGTCGACCTACCACAACCAACCCACCGCTCAATTCTACCGGGTGACTACGGATAATCATTTCCCCTATCGTATCTACGGCGCCCAGCAAGACAACAGCACGGTAAGGATCGCCCACAGGACCACTGGCGGTTCCATCAGTGAAAGAGATTGGGAGTCCACCGCCGGCGGGGAAAGTGCCCATATTACCGTAGACCCTGCAAACAATGACATCGTATACGGTGGTAGTTATGACGGCTTTTTGACCCGCGTAAACCATAAAACCGGGGAGATCCGGGCAATAAACGTATGGCCCGACAATCCCATGGGGCATGGCGCCGAAGAAATGAAGTATCGATTCCAATGGAATTTCCCTATTTTCTTCTCACCCCATGACAATAAAAAGCTGTACACCACCTCGAATCATGTCCACGTCACTTACAATGAAGGTGAATCCTGGGAGGTGATCAGCCCGGACCTTACCCGGAATGATTCTACAAAGCTAGGGCCTTCTGGCGGGCCTATTACTAAGGACAACACCAGCGTAGAGTACTATGCCACGATCTTTGCAGCGGCAGAATCGCCTTATGAGAAAGACCTGCTCTGGACCGGCTCCGACGATGGCCTCGTGCACATCACCCGGGACGGCGGCAAGAATTGGGAAAATGTAAGTCCACCCACGATGCCCGAATGGATGATGATCAATAGTATCGAGGTAGATCCTTTTGTGAAAGGCGGGGCCTACATTGCCGGCACCCGTTATAAACTTGGGGATTATACCCCGTATCTCTACAAAACTAAGGACTATGGCAAAAGTTGGACCTTGATCACCGGTGGTATTGACAGGCAGCATTTTACTCGAGTGATCAGGGCAGATCCCAAAAGAAAAGGACTACTTTATGCAGGCACTGAAAGCGGGATGTATATCTCTTTTGACGATGGGGTCAGCTGGCAAACCTTTCAAATGAACCTGCCTATAGTCCCCATTACTGACTTGGCCGTAAAAAATGACAACTTGATCGCGGCTACCCAAGGCCGAAGTTTTTGGCTGATCGATGATCTTACGCCATTACATCAATTCGATAATACCGTGGCAAACAGCGAGGCCCACTTATTCGCCCCTATGAACAGCTACAGGATGCGGGGAAGAAGTGGCGGGCAATCAAAAACTACCGGGCAAAATCACCCGGGTGGAGTGATGATCCATTATTACTTGAAAGATACCTCCCAGGCGGATACATTGAGGATTGAGATCATGGAAGAGGGCGGAAAGCTGATCAAAGCATTCAGCAGCGCTCCCGGTAAAGATAAGGAGAAAAAGGAAGGAAAATTGGAGTCAAAGCCCGGCTTCAACCGCCTGGTTTGGAATATGCAATATCCCGGTGCCGAAGGATTCGACGGCATGATCTTATGGTGGGCCTCTTTAGACGGCCCCCGTGCCTTGCCAGGCACCTACAAGGCCCGGTTGCTTTATAAGGGTAACGAACAAGAGGTGAGCTTTCAAATCCTAAAAGATCCCAGGTCTACTTCTTCCGAGGAAGACTTAAAAGCACAATTCGACTTTCTTAACGAAGTGATCGCTAAACTGACAGAGACCAACCAAGCCATCAAAAACATTCGCAAAGCCCGTGAGCAGATCAATAGGGTTACCTCCCGGCTGGAGGGAGAAGAATACCAGCAGATCAAGGACAGTTCTAAAGAAATACTGCAGGCAATGAAGGAAATAGAGGAAGCCCTATACCAAACCAAAAATCAAAGCCGTCAAGATCCGCTCAACTTCCCGATCCGGTTAAATAACAAGTTAGGACATTTGAATTCACTAATGGCCATGGGTGATTTCAAGCCTACAAAACAGGCCATAGCATTCAAAGCAGAAGTAACGGCCAAAATTGATGCCGAACTGGATAAACTGGATCAAATCCTGGCAGAAGACATCTCACAGTTCAATGCATTAGTAAAAAGTAAGGAGGTAAAAGCGGTCATTCTCAACGACTAAAGGGATTACTAAAATAAAACTAAAAAATATTAAAAAATTAACATAAATGTATTAGGTAAATTAACTAACTTTATTGACGTGTAGGGAATTAGAGGCGAGCGGGAAAACTTAATCCATGAAAACCCCAATTTGATGATGTTGAAAAGGCTTACTTCTGTTTGCTGTATTGGGCTTTGCTTGGCCTGTACGCTGCTAAACGCCCAAAACATGAGTGTTGAAACCTCGCCTGCGGGAACGGAATATCTTATTTTCGTTCCTAATTCTTATGATGGTAGTACAGCTTATCCATTGTTGTTGTATTTACATGGGGCACAGGCAATGGGCCCAGACATAAGCAGATCAAGGACCAAAGGGTTACCCAAGGCAATTAGAAATAATTCTTTTTTCCAAAATATCCCGATGATCATAGTAGCACCACATGTGAAAGCTGCCGGACCAGATAATAATTTTGAATGGGATGTCAATATGGCTCAAGAGGTGGTTCAAGATGTCGAAAATGATTATAATATTGATTCTGATCGAAAATTTGGTAGCGGTATCAGCTTGGGCGCCAAAGGAATTTGGGACTATTCTCTAGCTTTCCCGAACGATTTAATAGGAATAGCTCCAATCAGCGGCAATGCACCTGTAGATAATATATGTGATTTGGATGGTGTGGCCGTATGGGCTTTTCATGGAGAGGATGACGGATTAATCAATATTACCGGTGGTGGCTCAAGAAAAGGATCAAAAACTGTGATAGATGCTCTAAATAGCTGTCTTCAACCTCCTTATTTGGAAGCTTATTTGACCTCCTTGCAAGCCAAGGGACATGAAGGCTGGGACGAAATATATGACTTAAGCAGTGGGTACAATATTTACGAGTGGTTGCTAGCGCTCAAAAAGAATGACGCTTCAAATTATGTACCTATTGTAGAGATTGGTGAGAGCAAAACTTACCTTGGAAGCTCACAAAACCTGTTAATAACAAGTTTTGCGTTTGATCCCAACGGCACCATACAAAGCTATAACTGGGATCAAATACCCGGATCTGCTCCAGCTCTGACGTTCCGTGATGATACTCCCAATCTATCGGTAACAATAACCCAGCCCGGATCCTATAGATTTTCTTTAGAAGTAACAGACAATGAATCTAATACTAACTCTGATACTTTGGATGTAGAAGTTGTTAATAGCAGTTCTGATCCAGCGATTACGGGGCTTTCGCTTTTTAACGATGCAACGGATCAAGTTATCGGGCCGATTTCAAACAATGACGTTATTAATTTAAATGATCATAATGTCAATCAATTAGATATAATCGCATCAACTCAAAATCTTAATTCAAGATCTAGTGTACGTTTTTCCTTGAATACCAACAGGAATTTTCGCAGTGAAAGTGACAACAACAACGGATCTTTTTATTCTCTCGGAGGACAGTTCAACTCATTTAGATTTCCTGAAATTGACGATGATGATCTTCTTGAAGACCTGGAATATCTAATTACAGCAACGGCTTATGGAGATCGCTTTGCATCAGGACCGACAGGTGTTTCTCACCAAGTCTTCGTCACCTTTACTACTAGACCTCTACCCGTTCAGCTAGTAAGTTTTGACGGAAGTATCAACGACGGCCAGGTCACCTTAAACTGGGCCACTTCAGAAGAGATTGGCAATAGCCACTTTGAAGTGTACGAAGGCGTAGGTAACGCCAAAAATCTCAGGAAGATCGGCAGGGTGCCTAAATCTAATTCGGAGGCTGCCATTAAATCCTACAGTTACTCTACTGTGGTCTCTCATTGTGAAAATATCTACTATCAAATAAAAAGTGTGGATTTCGATGGGCATGTCGACTACTCTGACATTATCAATGTTCAAAACGACGCGAGCACTTGTAAGCTGAACGTTTTCCCTCACCCTGTAACACAAGGATTCCTTAACGTCACTAACATGGCACCTTACACGGGGTCAATGTTAAAAGTGATCAGCCTACAGGGTCAAACCCTACGGGAAATGCCCATCACTAGCGAAGGAACAGGCGTAAGAATTGATACTCGTAACCTACAAACCGGCATGTATTTTTTACAAGTAGGTAATCTAAAACCTGAAAAAATATTCATTATAAATAACTGATAATGAAATAATTAAATTAATTTTTTCCTTTTTGGCATAGTCCTTGGTCCTTACGAGGCGGACCAAATGTAAATTGCCATGAAAAGGATTACATTACTCGTTGTCTTCATTACAACGATCTCATTCAAAGGGAATACCCAGCATTTCATTGCTTCTTTTGGAATTGAAAGTTCTTGGGATATCCCCGTACACGTAAGCCATGTGGTACATGACAATTACTATGGGTATGAATGGGTACATGCCACACGCGTAGTACGTAGGGGAAGCCTATTTTTCGAGGTGCTGCTTCAAAGAGGTGATGTTTTTGTTGAAGTTCATATAGGTCCCCGGGGCCATGTGTACAGGACGAGGCATTGGGATTATTACCCTTTTCATGACCATGTTTGTTCTCATCGGTGTGGTTACCACCCTGTTTACTACCGCACCTACTATACTACCTGCCGTAGTCATCACCATCACGGGCACAACCATGTAGTTTACCGTAAGAATATCCATGTACAAAAAAATGTACAAGTACACAATCATCATAAAACAGTGGTAGTCAATAAACACCATCATACGAATTCGTCTTCACGTGTTTCAAAGAGCACTGCACCTAGGGTTAACCAGGGCCGTAGCCAAAGGCACGCACACCCCCAACGGCGAACGACCTATCACGCTACGCAGCAAAATAAACGTAGCCGTAGCCAGCCGGTAAATGTGGAGCGAAGAAGGAGCCGCCAATCTTACTCCGCAGGCAGCAGCAGGAGATCAACAACACCTAGCCGCAGCAGGAGTGATCAAAGCAGTGTGAAAAGAAGGTCTTACTAGGCCTGGGGATAGGGTGATTAAGTCATGGTAGTAAAGCGTTACTTATACCTCATGCACATTATACCCTGGCTTAATCCCCTCATTATTTAACCCGAAGTTAATGGCAGTTTTCGGGTTGAGACATATGTTAAGGATGGATCGAAAAAAGAAAATAAACGTCCTTGTGAGGCTCCTAAGCGGGTTTTAGCATTGAAAGCTGCGGTAATCCCTTCAAACAGCGGGACTGCCAAGCCTCTTTCCTACTCCTGTGCCTGCTCCAAAAGAATCCCCATGGGATAAAAAAGCCACCTATGACATACTTTTGTTTTTTCGTTATCGCGAACTTGGTGGGATGGCTTTAGCGATGCGTGAAGCGATCCCCTTCTCGTAAAATGCAAAATGAGTACACACAGTACACGGCAGGAGGCGGGCAGCTTCGTAACACGCCCACCGGTCATGCCAGCCTCGTTGTGAAGATCATTTTTCCCGTTTTGACATTCCAACGCCAAGCATTTTCGGAAAAATAGTACCGCTCGCAGTGATGATAAGTACCTGTTTTTGAAATGATTAGAGCATCATTGAAAATTCAAGTGGCATATGGAGGGGAGACATCCAGGAACAGCGCGGCCCATTTGAGGCTTGTGGGCAAGCAGCCTGTAGGGGCTGTATAGCGCGTTTCGCGGGGAAAATGGGCTTGGTTGCTGGCGCCTTTTTCTTTTGTTTCGTTTTCTTTTGGGCGTGCAAAAGAAAATGAAAACTGGACTTAGAACCCCGAAATCTCGCTTAAACTGCTCATTGCGAGGTTCCCATTACCCGAAACATCTTAAAAATATAGCTTAACTTACCAAAATTAAGTGTCCTACTATCAAAGCTAATTTTCAAAGGCACCCTGATTACAGCAAGCATTTGCAACGCAGGTCATTTACACAAGAGATCAAAGAAAACCTCCTTTTAAATCACAACATCCCGGACCTGGTGGGAATGGTAACCCCCTTAGCATCCCGTGTTCAACTTAAACGACCGGGTGCCGGGCCCTAATCATTTTTGGACTCCCCATTAACCTCAATTACTTTCCAATATTTCAAAGAGTTCGTCCAGGTCAGGAGTAATAATAATTTCGGTCCTACGGTTTTTCTGCCGGCCAGTAGAGGAATCATTGTCAGCAACAGGAAAAAATTCCCCACGCCCAGCACCCGTCACACGTTCTGTGGGCAGACCAGCATCGGTCAGGATGCGAATGATCGAGGTGGCCCGTAGTACGCTAAGATCCCAGTTGTCTTTCATATATTGCGAGGTACGGGATATAGGCACATCATCGGTATGTCCTTCTACCATAATGTTAATGTCTTCCTGGTCTTTGATCGCCTGGGCAAGTTGTTGCAAAGCCTTTACCCCTTGGCCATCCACCACGGTGCTCCCCGATTTAAATAAGAGCTGTTCCGCCAAGGATACATACACCTTTCCATTTTTGACTGCCACAGTAAGGTCATTTTCTTTGAAATTGAGCAAGGCACCTGTGATTCTATTTTTTAAGGCTTCTACTGCCTCATCCTTTTTGGCCAAGATATCCTCAAGTTCCTTTACTTTCGCTTCTCTTTCGTCTAATACCTGGCGGGTTTGCTCTAAATTCTCTTTTAAAGATAACAGGCGTTCCTGCTGCTCTGCCAAGTCACGCGTCAGCTTGCCGCTGTTATTCAGCAAGTTGTTGTAATATGTTTCAAGCTGGTCGTATTCCTTTTTTAAGTCAGCTAACTTCTTACGGTCCTTACGTATGTACTCACCAAGGCCTGCCGTATCGGCTTTCAGTTGCTCTGCTTCTGCTTTCAGCCGGCTGGCTCGGGCCAGCGCCGTTTCGAGGCTGTCTTTAGCATTGGTAAGGTCTGTCTCTAACTGGATCTTTTCTGACAAAAGGTCGTCATATTTTTTCTGGGTAACACAGCTTATGGTCAGCCCGGCTAATATAGCATAGCCCAAAATCCATTTTTTCATAGCCAATCGGTTTTAAAGGCTAAATATCCCCATTTGGATAGATAAAGCGCTATAATCCGGCCAGTTATTGAAGAAAGCACCGACTATTAGTATATCCAATAGATAAAATGAAACAAAACCAAGGTGAAAGTACTTACATTCCATATCTTAGGCAGGATTAAAACGAGTATACTATGAATGGGATGTTAAAAGAAGGATCATTAAAGGATAAAACAATCATCGTTACGGGGGGAGGTACCGGGCTAGGGCGATCCATGGGAAAGTACCTGCTTGAATTAGGAGCTAATTTGACCATCACCAGTAGAAAAATAGAAGTACTTGAGCAGGCGGCCAAAGAGTTGATGGAAGAAACCGGCGGACAGGTATTTCCTATTGCTTGTGATATACGCAATTATGCAGAGATAGAAAACGTGATCCGCGAAACGGAGACTAAGTATGGCAAAGTGGACGGCGTGCTGAATAACGCCGCGGGCAATTTTATCAGCCCTACGGAGCGCCTTTCGCATCGTGCCTTTGATATCGTCATAGACATCGTGCTTCGAGGCACTTCAAATTTTACCTTAGCGGCCGGTAAAAATTGGATCGAAAAAAAGCAGGCGGGCGTATTCCTCAATATCGTGACTACGTATGCCTGGACCGGATCGGGATACGTAGTACCGTCTGCCTGTGCCAAGGCCGGTGTATTGGCTATGACCCGTTCGCTGGCGGTAGAGTGGGCCAAATATAACATTAGGAGCAATGCCATAGCCCCTGGACCTTTTCCTACGGAAGGAGCATGGAAAAGACTGTTCCCCGGCGAGGTAGCAGAGCAGTTAGACCCGCTGAAAAGAATACCCGTAGGCCGGTATGGAGATCACCAAGAGCTTGCCAACCTGGCTGCCTACCTTATGTCCGACTATTCAGCTTATATCAATGGCGAGGTAGTGACCATTGACGGCGGTGAATGGTTGCAAGGTGCAGGAGAATTCAACGGGCTGGAAATGATCACACAGGACATGTGGGACATGCTGGAAAAAATGCGCGCCAAAAAATAGCGCTCAAAACCGGAACGCCAGGTTGAGATTAATGTAGCGATGGCTGCGCCCTCCAACTACTTCCTTACCCAACCGGTAATATGTAAAATAAAAAGTGACATAATAATTGGAGTAAAGAAAACCCCAGCGCTGGACAAAGACCAAGTTATGGATATCCTCTGTATGGGGGCTTTCATTATTGAATAGGCTCCCTTGGATCAGGATGTTACTGAGAATATAGTTGGCATTTAAGCCGTAAAAGACAAAAGCCTCTTCCCCATTGCTAAGATACTCTCCTAGCTGGGGGACAAAATGTGAGACACGGCTGTTCATGATAGAGCTGTTATTGAGCGCGTTAAACTTTCCCAACCGCAGGGTCACCTCTTGGTTCAACCGGTTCTGACCGTTGCCTATTTTCATCCCAGAGTTCGTCATAACCTGTATCTTCCGGGTCAAGCGCCAATTCCGGGTACGGTTATAAGAAAAATTCAGGATAGGCTCGGAGCTTATTTGATATTGCCATCCACGGGGTTGCACGATGTTGAATGCGTTATGCCACCACTCTTGAAAGTTCCCTAACCCGGATCGTCTACCCACTAATCCTACTTCTAATTCGAAGGTATTGGCCGTATGTACATTTGGGAAATTCATCACCTCGAACCGAAGGTGATGCCAACCTGCATAGGGCCTGTCAAAGTCATTGAAATCTCTTTTTTTGATCCCATTCGGGGTGTAAATGCTATGCCCGTAATGATATCGGGTCACCAACTTCGACGAGTCTGATCTTTTACTGCTGAATCGCCGGTAAAAATTACTCTCCGGCCGGATCAGTTTTGAATAGGCCACATTAAGGCCCGAAGTATAATACCTGTCTGTAAGAAGGTAAACATCGTTATCATAGGTAAACTCCAACTCGCGATCCATGCGATGGCTCTTCCTGACCTGGGCTTTATTTTGTGAAAATAATGGGGGAGACGTGACTAAACATACCATGACTGCCACCACTCGAACCACTGATCTTGGCATACTCGACTCTAGACGATAAGTTTTATTTTTGCGCCTAAATATAAAAAGAAAATGGCATGTTGCTTGAAGAAAGGATAACGACAGCACTAAAAAAAAGAAAGGACAATAAAAACTACAGACAACTCACCCCACAAGGTGACTTAATTGATTTTACCTCTAACGATTACCTGGGACTGGCCCGTACCGAAGAGCTTGGCAAGCTCATTGGTGAAGCTAACGAGGGATTGCGCAACGGTTCTACCGGTTCACGCTTACTTTCCGGCAACAGCGATATCGCTGAAAAAACCGAAAAATACTTGGCTCACCTGTTCGACGCGGAGGATACACTAGTTTTTAACAGCGGTTATATGGCCAACCTCGCTCTTTTTTCCACCCTCCCACAACGCGGAGATACGGTCATTTACGATGAGTTATCTCACGCCTGCATCAAAGATGGTATTCGTCTTAGCCAGGCCACTAAGTACAGTTTCAGGCACAATGACCTTACTGATTTGACCCAAAAAGTAAAGCTTGCCAAGGGCAACATTTTCGTTGCAGTGGAGTCGGTCTATTCCATGGACGGGGACCAGTGCCCCTTAGCCCAGTTGCTTGAGGCCATGGAGCCTTACGGTGTCCACGTGATCATAGACGAAGCCCATGCCACGGGTGTTTTAGGAAAGTACGGGGGCGGGCTGTCCATGTCTACTGAATTGCACCATGACATTTTTGCACGCGTGTACACTTTTGGTAAGGCTATGGGAATTCATGGAGCCGCCGTGGCAGGCAGCCGGCTTTTAAGAGACTACCTTGTCAATTTTGCTCGCCCGTTCATCTACAGCACCGCTCCACCCCCACACACCTACATTGCTATTCGTAAGGCTTTTGATTACCTGGCTACACATCAAACACTTCAAAAACAGGTGCAGGACAGGGTAGCACATTTTAAGGCAGAATTTCAACGTATCGCGCACAAGTTTGAATGTACGGAAAGCACCCATCCTATCCAAGCTGTGATCATCCCGGGAAACGAGCGCGTGATCCAAGTTTCTAAAGAACTGAATCAAGCAGGGTTTGATGCGAGGCCGATCTTATCCCCTACGGTAAAAGAAGGGAAGGAAAGGATAAGAATCTGTTTACATAGTTTCAATACATATGATGAAATTTCGTCTTTGATTGATAGTTTAGCGGTCCTATGAATTACTTTGTAACAGCCATTGGAACAGACAGTGGCAAGACCGTGGTGTCCGCTATATTGGCCGAGGCGCTACACGCAGAATACTGGAAACCGGTACAGGCAGGATACCCTACTGATACGGAAACACTTAAAAAAATTACGGCAGGGTCCGTTTATTGCCATAAAGAACGCTATGTACTTAATACGCCCGCTTCTCCGCATTATTCCGCTGAAGTGGATGGAGTCACGATCCAAAAAGAAGATTTTGCACTTCCAGCCACTCAAAATCATTTAGTGATCGAAGGAGCCGGGGGTATGTTAGTACCTATGAATAACGAGGATTTTATCATTGACCTCGTGCCCCGGTTCAATGCCAAGATCATCCTGGTCTCAAATCATTATTTAGGAAGTATTAATCATACAATGCTCTCCTTGGAATTGATCAAACAAAGAGGCTACCCTTTGTTAGGGATCATTTTTAACGGTCCCCCGAATGAAGCTACTGAAGAGATCATTACACGGCATACCGATGCTCCTTGCTTACTCAAGATCCCGCAACTGGAAGAAGTGAATTTCTCACAGGTAAAGCATTATGCAGAACAGCTAAAGGCAAATTTAAATGGATTGGATAACCAAGGATAAGAATTCAATATGGCACCCCTTTACCCCCTTGGCAGGCGTTGACGATCCGTTAATGGTCACTAAGGCCGAAGGGGTTTACTTGCATACAGAAGACGGCCGCAAGATCATAGATGCCGTATCATCGTGGTGGGTGAATCTACACGGTCACAGCCACCCATATATTGCAGAAAAGGTAAGCCAGCAAGCACACCAGTTAGAGCATGTGATCTTTGCGGGGTTCACACACCAGCCGGCCATAGAACTAGCTGAAAACTTATTATCTGTACTACCGGGAAACCAGTCCAAAATATTCTATTCGGATAATGGTAGCACGGCGGTTGAGGTAGCCTTAAAAATGGCATTCCAATATTGGTATAACCAGGGCATCCCTAAAAAAAAGGTGATCGCGCTTGACGGCGGGTACCATGGGGATACTTTTGGGTCCATGTCCGTGGGTGAAAGAGGAGATTTTACAACGCCCTTTGTCCCGTTCCTTTTCGATGTGGATTATGTTGATTTCCCATACCCGGATACGGAGGGTGAAGTTTTAAACCAGTTTAAGGACTTAGTAAGCCAAGGAGATGTAGCTGCCTTTATTTTTGAGCCTTTGGTACAGGGGGCTTCCGGCATGAGGATCTACAGCGCACCATTTTTGGACCAGTTGATCTCTATTTGCCAGGAAAATAATGTGCTGTGCATTGCAGATGAAGTGATGACCGGGTTTGGGCGTACAGGAAAATGGTTCGCTTCCGAGCACCTAGACCATAAACCGGATATTCTTTGCTTATCCAAAGGCCTGACGGGAGGTACGATGGCGCTTGGCGTCACATCTTGTACGGAAGAGGTAATGAAAGTTTATCGTTCTACCCAGTTAAAAAAGGCATTTCTCCACGGTCATTCCTTCACGGCAAATCCCATTGCTTGTGCAGCGGCCAATGCAAGTTTTGAATTACTGTCAAAAAAAGAATGCCAGCAGGCCATTCAATGGATCAGTGAAATGCAAGCGCAATTTGTCGTCAAAAACCAATCGCGGCCGATATTGAATGATATTAGGAGCCTGGGAACCATCCTGGCGCTGGAGTTCAAAACGGACCAGGATAGTTCGTATTTCAGCGAAATGCGAAATGTATTATACCCCTTCTTCCTGCAACGAAACGTTTTGCTCAGGCCGTTAGGAAATTTGATCTATGTGCTTCCTCCCTATGTCATTGACCCGCAGCAATTAGGGCATGTACATGCCGTGATCGAAGAGTTCTTGGATACCTGCTGAAGCCACGTTTATTGTTGTTTTTCTGCACGGTATTCCTTGAGCACTTTTTGCAACTGCTGGGCATTCTTATCATACTCGGGGGAATTTCCCTTCTTCTCGGGAAATGTCTCCACGTGCAGGGTTTGCGTAGGGAAAGCGAAGTTCACCCCAAGCCGATCGGCTAGCTTAACGATTTCGAGCAACACTTCGTGCCGGGATTGCAATTCATCCGACCATGAAGGGACTTTAAAGAAAATGTAAAACAAGACATCAAGTGAAGAGTCTCCCATATCATTAAAGTGGATCTCGTAGTAGTCTTTCCGGGTATTGGGGTGATCCTTAACTAATTCTTTTAACCCTTGCACGAAAGCTTCTATCAACTCCGGCGGGGTGTCGTAAGTCAGTGCAATACGAGTCATAAATCTTCGGTACTTTCGAAGTCCATGGTTGTCGATCATCCGGTTGGTAATGACACCATTGGGAATGTACATTACCGAGTTTCGAAACGTCCGGATACGAGTAGACCGGAAGCCGACCTCTTCCACCGTACCGTCCACATCTCCTGAAGTGATCCAATCTCCCACTTGGAAAGGGCGATCAACAAAGATCATCAAAGAGCCAAAAAAGTTTTTGATGGTATCTTGTGCAGCCAAGGCAAATGCCAAACCCCCGATAGAGATCCCCGCAATTAGGCCCGTGATATCAAATTCAAGGTTATCTAAAATAAAAAGCCCTCCCACTACGACAACGAAGGTCTTAAGTACTTTACGGATCAAGGGGACCAGCTGATCATCGAGGGTACTCTCTGTCTTCTCGGCCATTTTAGCAAAGTAAAAGCTAAAAATATCCACCAACCGGTAAAAGAATACAATCGCAAACACCGGCCACACGGCCTTCAATATTAGTATCACGTACTTATTCATCGTAATCGGCAACTGCAGCACGGGAACTAGCAATATAAGTAACGGGAAGATCACAAGGAAGCTAATGGGCTTAGCGACCGGCACTATGATCTCATTGGCTAATTTGCGATACCCAAACTTTAGCAAGAGCTGGATGATAAGCTTTTCGAACAAAAGGGTAAAAAGCTTATGAAAAACAAAAGAGGCGAGGGTGATAATAAGAATACCCAGTAGTTGCCATAAATGCAGCCCTATGATCTTGACGGTTCCAAAAGAAGGCAATACTTCCAAGAGCTTATCCAAGCCCAGCGGGTACACCTGCTTATGCCAGCCTTCTATACTGCTGATCGTCCTGCTAGAATAATACCATCTCTGTCCTCTTTTTTCTAGGTAAAGCCCCGGGTATTTTTTAGTCAGGTAATACCGGGACCGGTTAGTGACGGAGTCCACATAGTCTTTTTTCCGCGGGAGATCGTCCATTTCTATAAAAATCCCCTGCCCGTCCAAGACCTGTTTAAGTTTTATGGCCAGTTTGATCGCCTCGCTTTCTTCGACCTCGCCAGGGTCGAACACCTTAGCCGCTATTGAAGGGTAATACGAATCTTCTTGCAAGTAGCCCAAATGTGTTAAAATGGTATTGTATGGCGTGGCCAGGCTATACTCCAGGGTATCCCTAACTTGCCCGGAAGTGAGATGCCCTATCAAAAGAAAGAGGATCAGTGAAAGATATTTGTTCATGGTCATTGGCTAAAAGCTTAATTTCTTGAAAGTGTTGCCTGAAACGGCAAATATCTCGTAGTTACTTTGTGCGTCGTAATACATTAGTCCTATTTCTTGCTCACTATCAATGGGCCTGGCGCTTATCAGTTCACCATCCGTATCATAAACATAGGTGAATCCCTGCACCCGGTCTGTAACTGCGTATACCTGGTTAGCGCTAGAAAAATTGTAGTATTGAACCTCGAGCTTTTCCGTGCTTAGATAATCTTTGGACAGCATTTCCGTTTTATCCCGATCCATCAACACCAGCCTGCTCAAATCTTGCCGGGCAATCAAATAAGTTTTGCCAAGAGCATCGTTGATCAGCCTGAACACAGACTCTTGTGTAGGCCGGTAGAGCTGTTCTGTGCTCACTACATTCCCGGCCAGGTTAAACTGGATCAGCCTGCCTTCCAAAGAAAGTATCGTGATCGTAGTTTTTGCCAAGTCAGCACCCAGCTCTACATAAGCCTTACCTTCAAACCTGCCTGCGACTTCCAGCGGGAACCCCGGCATGTTTTCGCCTCTTCTATTCATAACATGGATGGTACCATCGTTTTGGACGGCTATGATCACATCTTTGGCCCTCACCCTTAAGTGAAACGGTTCAAACGCCAATCTTCCGGGGAGTGCCTTGGGGGTCCATCCTTCCAAGTTCACCCCTTCTTTGTTATACAAGTACAAGTTACCACGCTCATCCGCTAGCATGAAACGGTATCGTTTACTTTTATCATAATCGATGACCGAGGCATACTTTATCTTAAATTCTACCGGCTGAGGAAAACCGTCTACATAGTTTCCCAAGCGGTCTATGATATGAATACTCTTTTCCGTGGCAAAGAAATATTGCAGTTTCCCATTTTTATAGTAATCCACTTGGTCTACCTCGCTGGTCATGGCTCCTTCCAGTTGCTTTTGCCAAAGCTTTTCACCTGAACTCGACAAGAGCATGACGTAATCCTGTGAATCCTGCAACAGTACCTCCCTGCTATTATCGACATGACTTTTTACAACGTTGGGTTTCGTAATGATCGGAAAGTCCAGGGCTATTACACCTTCGGTCTCAAAAAGCTTTTTCTCCAACGAAAAGCTCGGGGGATTATACTGAACAGCAAAACTGGAATAGAACGAATCATCTAACGCGCTGAAGTCAAAGGACAAATAACGAAGGCTTTTGAGTTTTTTGGCGCTTTCTTGGAAAAAAGGCCTCCATGCCGGGCTTATACTCACCAAGAGATTTTCCCAAAGGCCCGAGGTATTGACAACCAGTTTAAAGTTTGATTCTTCCAGGGTATTGGCACTGAATTTATTATAACTCACGGATCTACCTAACGTATTTTCATTTTCAATATCACTCACGAGTTCTTTAATCGTCTGTATGCTCCCTGACAATAGGATATATTCATCGATAGAGGTATAAAAGGTTTCTTCAAACCCTGTAAACAGGGGGCCAAAAGACTGCATCGGGAAATCCTTTACTTTCAATTCACGGATCGTCAGGCCCCCAAAGCCTTCCACATAAACCGAATCATTTTGGAGTCTAGCAAGGCTTTCGGAAAACCGGTTGAGCTGGTTAAGAGCTTCTGTGATATCCTTGGTGTCAATGATGATCAGCCTATGAGGATCTTTGGTAGAAGAGGGTATATTTACCAACCCGATCCCTGTGCCCAGCCATGCAAACATTTGATCAAAGTCATAATTGTGGTCTTTGGAAAACTTCGTGCGGCTTTCTAAAAAAGCAGGGTGTGACTGCTTCCAATATTCCATTAACTGGGAATGCCAAGTCTCCCCATCAGCATACCCGAGTTGGTAGAAATGACTGGCTTTATTGCTGACATAGTATTGGAAATTATTTTTTTGAGGAAGTTGAGCTAAAAAGGTATGCAGGAGGTCCTGTCCCTGTGTTTGCGTAAACCCACTGAAAAGTGACAAATCATTTTCGAGGGTTACATCATAAAACATGGAATGAGCAAAGCTACTGGCAATATCAAGGTTACTATCACTGAAAACGTTGACCAAGCTACTGAATTGATTGAAGTCAATGTAGACATTGCCATCATCTTTAGCAAGTTTAGGCATACTGTTGAGTGGCGCATTAATATCAAAAAAGCCTCCCTGGTATTTAGCATTGATCAAACGGACTACATCCTCAACCAAAAAGGAAGTGAAGCTCCCCACAAACAAATTGTTATACACAATGTAGGAAAACCCTTTGGTCTCCTCTTTTTTCAATAGTTCTGTGATCTGGAAACCTTGGTAGGTCCGGTTCACCATTTTTAATTCTCCTTCCTTTTCCAAGTCCCCCAGGATCTTACCGAACGCTTCTTGGCTTACCGGCTGTCCCAAATCGAGATAAAGAATGGCGTCCAACTTTGTGTTGCTGATCTTATGCACTGATAATAAGACACCGGCACTTGTACTATTCTCCACTAGCCCTGTTTGACCACCGGCACTGTCTAACTCCTCTAAGGATCTTTGTAAGCCATTGAAAGCGGGGATTTGGCCTAATGTCGACCATAGATCACTCTTGAGGAGTTTGTCCCAGGTTTCAAAGGGCCTTTTGTTTTCGTAGACCAAGGATGCATTTCCCGGAACTAGGCTAAGGAGGTTGGTTACTTTAGCAGGGTAATATTTGTCATATAACAAATACCCTAAGGCCGACAAGACAATGAGAGTTGTAATCAGTATAGATGTCCGCTTCATACTCTTTTGAACTGGTTGTAAAGTAAACCAAAAATATCCAGAGATGTCAGAAATAATAAGGAGTAACCTGTACTTGTAAAAAGGTAGGCAAGTATGCCTATTTCACAGGCATTGAAGGGTTCGTGTAGGCGCGAGTATGATCTAAAAATAGGACTAGGTTAGCGGGTAAAGAAGGTCCTTCTTTGAGCTTTAGTGGCTTGATGGCCGGGGAAGCTTCGTCACCAAGGCGCAAATGCACCAAAATACACCAAGCTTATTCTCCAAAACTACCCTGGACCACAACAAAGTGATAAATGGTTATCGAGTCCTGGTTGTAGGGTAAAAGGCTGGTTTACATTTCACCTTGTCCTTCAAGAATATAAGCCTAACTTCCCTTATCCCTTATAAATCAAAAAAGGGGAGGTTGCTTAGCAACGCTCCCCTTAGGAATAAAAACTGGCAACGACCTACTCTCCCACGTGTTACCGCAGTAC
>JANQLQ010000201.1 GCA_028280565.1 Fulvivirga sp. | reverse complement strand
TTTGCCTATTGCTAACTTGTCGAAAACTTCCCAACTTGGCAAATAGAGTTCATTGTTTAATCCTACACGTCAATTGGGGATTGACACGACACTAGTGATTTGGGCTCACACGTTAATTTCAAAGTTCATCGCTTTTGGTCGGTGGTCGGCAAAGGGCAGTCGGCCAGTGTTACCGTAATTGCCTATTGCCCTTTGCATACCGCTGGCGGTAGTTATCACCGATGTAGCTTTTTCAAAAGGTTTGAAGGCTGGGGCGTAGGCACTTGCGGCTACCGGAAATTCTCGTTTGAGCAAGGCAAATGGTCACCCAGTTTCGTGTTAGCCTCAGACCCCTGCTACATGCAGGCAACAGTTTTGAACCAGGTCAGTTTAAGAAAGAGGCTAAAGAAGTATGATCAAAAACAGCTTTACGAGCTTAAGAGGGTCCTCATAAAGAATATTCACTCTTTACAAAGTGAAAAGCATGAACTACAAGACGAATTAATGAGGTACAATAACATAGCTATGAAGGGAGATAAGTCGAAATATACAAAGATACAACCTGTAAATTTTCATATAACTCCAAAGGCTGACCCCCTCGACGCTTTTCCCTACGATCGAACACCAATCCCAAGGCTTAAACCCCGACCCAATGCCGTTAAGTGAGTGCATCATTAAAATTCAAGTGGCGTGTGGAGGGGAGACATCCAGGAACAGCGCGGCACATTTGAGGCTTGTGGGTAAGCGGCCTATAGGGGCTGGATAGCGCGTTTTGCGCGTAAAATGGGCTTTGTTGCTGGCGCCCTTTTCTTTTGGTTCGTTTTCTTTTGGGCGTGCAAAAGAAAATGAACACGGACTTAGAACCACTAAATCCCGCGTATACTGCTCATTTCGAGGTTCGCACTACCCGGAACATCTTAAAAATATCGCCTAATTTGCTAAAAAATAGACGTTTATTTGCAAATCTAATTTTAAAGGGTGCCCTAATTAAGGCCAGCGCTCACCCCTAAACCCCTGAAGGGGAACCAACCGCACGGTGGATTGCGCCTTTAGACGTAAGAGGTGCGATGGGTACGTTTAACTAAATGGCTTTTCCGGGTTAAATTTATGATGTAAGCCAATTTTGAAATTTGTTTAATTAATACATTATTTTTATATAAATAAATTAAACATTACATAGTATGATCTCCTTTCTAGGCGCTTCTCCAAGGTGCATATGATATTACCAGGATGAATACAACATTACTTTTTTGAAAGCCTAACTACTGGAAAACGAAACGACAAACCAGGACCACTAGGCTTATGGTCAGACCATTACCTAATATCGATCATAACCTGACAATGACATCTAGGATTGACAATATCAATGGATTTTCTTTATGATTTCTCAAAGTAATGAATTGCAAGTCTTATCAATATTCAAAGGTACTTTGACATCGTATATTTATGCGGGATAAACAATATAAAGTAGGATTACCCAATTTTATTTTTACGTTAGTCACTAAAATAACTCCATGAATGAGGAAAACTTAACGAGGCCTTTCCAGGCGATGGCAGGTCATATCGCTACAGTTCTAAGATAGGAGGATACAACCACTCTTTGACTTTTTAGATTTCACAGATGAAAATATTTATAACTACACTGCTCATAACGCTTCCGTTAATATTATTCGGTCAGCACACCATAACGCTTCATACCGGGTATGGTCATCGGCTGAAGTTCGATCAGCAAGTCGGTGATGTAATGACGTCCCCCAGGAGTTTCTCCCTGGGGACTTCCTATTCCTTTACAAAGAAAGTATGTGATGTTTCGATAGAGGTCGGTGTAGACTTCATGATCTTTGGATACGCTTATGAATACTTAGATGAAAACAGTTTTGGCGCCCCGACGGTACTTTCAAGTACCGAATTTGGTTACTTATCTTTCTCTTCAATATCTAATGTTGTGCTAGGCGGTAAATCCTTCCTACCACGTTGGAGTTTGGCCATAGGCCCTGGCTTTGCCTTTAGTCCCACGATCGAAGGGGACGTTCAATATTACCAAATCGACGTCAACAACCGTCAGCCTCCGCAGCCTGAAAATCTTTATTTAACAATGAATTTAGACAACGAAGAGGTACCATTCAGTTTGTTAGTCCGGGCGGCGTTAAGATACGACGCATCAAAACGCCTCCAAATACGACTAGGCATAGAACATTTTCTTACCGATATGGCCAACGGCGATTACCGTTTCCATAACAGGGCTCAAGGCTCAGGACAGGTAAAGGTAAGACCAAACTTTTTAAGAGTGGCCATGGCCTTTAAACTATAAATGGAATGAAGCTCAGCCTTTTGGTACCTATGCTGTTGATCTCTTGCTCTCTAAATTCCATTGCCCAAGTATTTGTAGGAATAACAGCGGATTTTGGCAACGCGGTAAAATATTCTCCTCATGACGAAGAATTGTTAAAACGTTCAATCACACCTTCCGGCAGTGTAGCCGTGATCATTCAAGAGCTCATTAAAGAAAATTGGTATTTGCAGTATGGAGGATCAATAGGCACCTTGGGCTACAAAATAGGTATCCTGGCAGAATTTGATACCCTATCTGTGGGCAACGATCCTAATTTTTATTCCTCTTATCCTAACTATAACACAATTTATGCGGGTGGTAATCTTGCATTTGGTAAACAAATAGTCTTGAACAAGTACTTGCCTAACCTGTATTTATTCCTAGGAGGTGGCTTTACGTACTACTATGAATCGTTCACGTCTGGAAGATCATTACGTTGCGAAGTGGACCCATGTGAAGTGGTTTTTGAATACAATATGCAAACAACAAGCACGCAAATCAAAGGATTTGTAGAGTCTTCTGCCCAGGCTCATCTGCGTGACTGGCTATTGTTAGGGTTACGATATAGGCATAGCTTTGAACCTGCACTTAAGGGTTCTTACAACTTATACCACGTTGAAAACCCACCTAATGGCTCTGTATCATTAGTGCAAAGAGCCTTAAGTATCATGGTTTTATTGAGGATATAAGAGGTATCGCATCCGAGATAGTTAGAAAGCCTCTTTCTAATACATTTGGACGCCAAATGCACTTTCTAGCTTCTGTAATCCTCTAACCTAAAATCTAAAGCCCGCCCCTAACCAGTGACTTCACCCTTTCTTTCCTTCTTATAAAAATCTCATCGCCTCTTTCATTGCCATTTTCTTAGTTGTTCTTGTATGGTATTCCATCCCTTCACCTTTAAAGCGTGAAGCAATCAATTTGTATGGAGGTACAATAGCCCTGTTCATTATTTCGCTGTTTGGTTTTTTCAGCAACCGGCAAGAAGATATCTACAAGTCCAACAAGCCGTTGATGCCTTTTAGCAAACCTGTCATCGGCCTCAATCAAAAAATAAAGGAACTTATGAAAAACGATAAGCCTTACCTGGACCCGGCATTTTCTATTGCTAAACTCGCGGTATTAGTAGGCGAACCCCCTAAGAAAGTTTCCGAGGCTCTAAAAGTAACTCAACAGGGCACTTTATTATCTTTCATAAACCAGTTTAGGGTAAATAAAGCCAAAGGAATGATCAAAGATCCGAGTTTTAAAAATTACTCCTTGGTAGCCATTAGCCTAGAGCCTGGTTTCAATTCCAAGGTCACGTTTAACAGGGTCTTTAAAAATGTAACAGGGATGACCCCATCAGACTACCGCCTCCGGCTTATGGCCAAAGGGGATGCTTCCATTGGACCTAATGGAGTTAGTCCACCGGGTTGGAATGGATAAGTACAAAAGAGCCTATTCACCGGCTACCCGGTTTGGATTTCGTAGTTGCAACTCCAGT
Organism: Fulvivirga sp.; assembly: GCA_028280565.1. Lineage (GTDB taxonomy): Bacteria > Bacteroidota > Bacteroidia > Cytophagales > Cyclobacteriaceae > Fulvivirga. Next base: position 30,480 of record JANQLQ010000201.1, on the reverse strand, counting down.
TTGGGATAAGAAATAGTTTAATGCTCTGCGACGAAACCAGGCCTTTCACACAAAGCAACCTAATAAGCGCAAGGCCCACAAAAGCGGCATTGCGAGCTTTGTGGTCATATTTTTGCACACTTGGCGTGAAAACGGTAAGGCAGCTCCACTTCGTCTTACTTTGTCCTTATCCCGGGTCCAGGTTTTGTAGAAACCAGGTTGAAGGTTTAGTCGATTGGAAAGTACTTACAGGCCTTGGGAACTACCCCACGCAATAAAACCGTATATTGAAATAAACCCTATTCACTATGAAAACGATCACGAGAACCTGGCACGGGATGACCAAAGCGGAACACGCCGATGAATATTTGGAATATGTAGAAAAAACAGGGATTTCCGAGTATAAGAATGTAGGTGGAAATTTATCTGCTAAGATCCTGAGAAGAGTGGAAGGTGATATTTGTCATTTCCTAACCGTAACCGAATGGGATTCTTACGAGAGCATCAAAGAATTTGCCGGTGAGGATTACGAAAAAGCAAAGTATTATCAAGAGGACAAAAAATATCTCCTAGAGTTTGAGGAGAAAGTGGTACACTATGAAACCTACGAATATTAACTACAACATAATCCATTGTGCTAATAAATCTCGACTCGATAATTGTTTATCAATTTGATGTTATCCAGGGCAGTTTTAGCTCGTAAGCTTGGTGACCCTTGGTGTATTTGCGTCTTAGTGGCCGGGTAAGCTTCGCCACTAAGGCACCAAGGCTCAAAGAATCACTAAGGGATCTTCTTTACGATTTAATCTAGCCTTATTTTTATAACTCACGTTAATAAAGTTTTATTGGCTTTAAATCTTACTGTAGACCAAACTGTCCAAAACGCTCCCTTTAACGCAGGGTGACCAGCTAGCACAGAACTCATTTGGAATTGTATGGGTTGCTACCTAAGATTACTATGACCAGGCAACATGCAAAACATCCCAGTACGAAATATTAACGCCGCTCAAAAAGAACCCGGTTTTCTTGGAAGCTTTTGTATACGTGATATTCGTGGGATGTTAGCAGAAAAAGACATGGTACATCAGCTTCACAGGCATGATTTCTTTTTTATCCTGGCGCTGGAAAAAGGAAAAGGGCACCATGAGATAGATTTTGTATCTTATGAAGTCAGTGATTGCTCTGTTTTCTTTATCCGTCCCGGTCAAGTACATCAGCTCATGCTAAAGGCCGGAGGTACAGGGCACCTGGTACAATTCACACCCGGTTTTTATGATCAACACGATAAGGTATTAAAACAGCAATTTCGTAAGGCCAGTCAATTGAACCTTTACCAATTTGATTCCAATGGGTTTAACAGGTTGCTGGTCCTGTTGACTCATATTTTGTATGAGTATACTAACAAACACGAGGGGTATCAAGAAGCCATCAAAGCGAACCTCACCCTTTTCTTTATCGAACTTGTGAGATGGCAAGGAAAAGGGCATTTGAATCATGCCAATCTCTACATGCAGGAACGCCTAGAGGAATTTTTAGAGCTTTTGGAAGAGAATACCGCTAGTGTTAAGCAAGTATCTCAATATGCCGATATGCTGAACCTGTCCCCCTACCAGCTTAATGCGATCACCAAAGGAACACTAGGTAAAACATGTTCGGAACTTATCAATGAACATATTCTTTTGCAAGCCAAAAGGTACCTCCTGGCCTCCTCAAACCAGGTAAACCAAATCGCATATCACTTAGGCTATGAAGACGTTTCCTATTTTATAAGGTTTTTTAAAAAGCACACGGGATATTCCCCGGAAGCCTTTAGGCACAATTCCAGGTAAGTCCTATTGAATTACATTTTTATCCTATCCTGCAGGTCGCTATTGGCGTTAGCTTTGATATCAATAGATGGATAGGATACCAAAAATAAAAACCACGGCACCTTGATTTTACTTTAGGCATCGTTGAAAATTAAAGTGACATATGGAGGGAGGACATCCAGGAACAGCGCAGCACATTTGAGGCCTGTGGGTAAGCGGCCTGTAGGGGCTGGACAGTGCGTTTCGAGGGGAAAATGGGCTTGGTTGCTGGCGCCTTTTTCTTTTGGTTCGTTTTCTTTCCCCGAGGGATGCCTATGGCATGGGCACGCAAAAGAAAATGAAAACTGGACTTAGAACCACAAAATCCCGCTTAAACTGCGCATTGCGAGGCTAGCATTACCCAAAACACTTTAAAAATATAGCCTAGCTTGCCAAAATTAAACGTTTTACTATCAAAGCTAATTATCAAGACGACCTACTTTAAAGAATCGTTAGAAGTTAGTCAACTTAAACAAAAACAATGATGAATATGCCAAATTGGGACGAAAGGTATAAAGATGATGAATTTGCTTACGGCAAAGACCCCAACCTGTTTTTTAAAGAATGGCTTCCAAAATTCGATGCCGGTTCTATACTCATGCCCGCAGATGGTGAAGGACGTAACGGGGTATTTGCCGCCCAGCTCGGGTGGAAAGTGACTTCATTTGATTTAAGCATAACAGGGCAGTCAAAAGCATTACGACTAGCGAAAGAACACGGTGTTTCGCTTGAGTACATCGTCGGAGATTTTGAACAACTCCAGTTTGAACAAGAAGGATTTGACGCCATTGGACTTGTGTATGCACATTTTCCAAGTGAGAATAAGTCCATGTTTCACAAAAAGCTAAATGACTATCTCAAGCCAGGAGGCATAATTATTTTCGAAGCGTTCAGCAAAAGGCATATACACTTTAAAAAGCTGGATCCGAAAGTTGGCGGGCCTATGGATATCGATATGCTGTTTTCCAAGACAGAAATCACAACGGATTTTGAAAATTATGAAGCGCTCATGCTCGAAGAAGAAGAAATTCTTTTGAATGAAGGGAAATATCATATCGGGAAAGGCTCAGTGATACGCTTTGTAGGACGAAAAACAGGTTTGCAGGAAATTTAATACCGCATGCCCGTAAAGGACACCATACGGCATAGGGTTGTAAACTTTTATGAGAACTAGTGTTAAGTTAAGTGTAATTGGAGGGTTAGCTATTTTTTTCATATCCCGTTTCTAAAGTCGGCCGTTAGCAAAGGGCAATCGGCCATCCTACATTTTTTTGACTACTGCCCTTTGCCGATTGCCGACTCATCGGAGAACCTTCCATTATCTCAAACCTACTCATCCTCTACCCAGTATATCATTTGAGGCTTAACTTAACACTAAGATTACTTTGTCACATTCAATTATTTGGCAAACAGGGATTTAGCGAAAAATGAGACCGTTGGGTATCCTTATCAAAAACGAGAAAACCTTCTCTATCGTCATTCCTGCCGGCCTTGCAGGGCGAGCGATGTGCGAGAGCAGGAACCTGCTGTGTCGTTGAACGTGAACCTTTTTTTGAATGTTCTGGGTTTTCGTTTCACGACTTCACAGATTCCTTGTCACGCCTAGCCCAACACAAGCTGCAAGGAATGACGAGGGTAGAAAGTAAGGGATGACGTTCTTAGGTATGGGTATGGGATGGATTTAGAACAGGAGGTTGGTCCCCAATCCTTTGCAATTCGCTGGCACTAGGTTTGAGAATAAAAATCTTATTATCAATGACTTAAGCCTGGAAAAGTAGAACTAAAAACATAACTTTGAACACAGGCGGTGCAGTAGTCACTTAACCAAAGCGGTGAGGAAGCAAAATGTTCCCTGATAGTCCACCCCACACACTATTGCTAGTAAAATTGGTCTACAGGTCTTATTCGCCAGAACCCGGCAGATCATTCATTTTACAGATCTCCCGGCTGAACTCTTCCACTTTTTCCCAATCCGTGTATTCAACCGGTTTTTCCGACCTTGTAGGTCCCCCAGTAAGTTTCATGATCAATTGGATCATTACCCTGTCTATAAACGAATAAGAAGGGTAGTCCAGTTTCCCGGCAAACACCCCCGAAAGACCAGGTTTCCATACCATCTTTTTTAAAAACCGGGTCAGGTAAGGATTTGAACCCGGATCATCCTTGCCTTTTTTACGCGCTACCAGGTTAACAGAAAAAAATGCCGTTTTGATCCTGCTTAACTTGTCCCTGTTGTTCGATATGAAGTTTGAGATCAAGGGACTGTGTTTTCCATATCGAATGCTAGCCCCTATAACCAAGGCATCAAAAGTCAAGGGGTCCTCTTTAAAACTTTCAACCGGGTACATTTCGGTTTGCAGGTTATTTTTATTCAAAAACTTTGAAATGACCTGGCATATTTTTAATGTCTGTCCGTCTATCGTAGCGTAAATGATCGCAATTTTTCTTGCAGGGTGTTTCATCGGTCCATAGATTGTTTTTTTGTCCCGGTAAATGTAACGGGGCAGGCACCAGGGCATTGAGTTCACATCAAATCTAGTGTGCGGTTTACATTTATTTGTTCTAAAAAGTATTCATCGTGAGAAATAACGACCAGCGTACCTCGGTATTCGATAAGAGCAGCGGTCAATATTTCCATGTTTTGGATATCCAGGTTGTTAGTAGGCTCATCTAGTATGATCATGTCCGGCGCTTGGTTGGCTATATTTAGAGAACAAAGCATCAAGCGCATTTTTTCCCCGCCACTTAAAACACTGCAAGGTTTGTCCCAATAGTCTTTGGCAAACAAGAACCGGTTCAGCCGGATTTTGATCTCATGCTCCTGTAAAAGTGTTGAGTTAAACCGTTGAACCTGCTCGAAAACGGTAGATGTGTCATCAATTAATGAATAATCCTGGTCGATGTATACCGCCTTAGCATCAGCTTTCCACACAGAACCGGATTGGGGCTTGATCTTCCCTAAAATTATTTTCATCAAAGTGGTTTTGCCTGAGCCGTTAGCCCCTCTTACCGCCATTCTTTCGCCACTCTTGATCATGAAACTTACCGGCTGTTTCCAAAGTTGTTCATGGCTATACCCAAAGTTGACATTTTTTAGATGGACCAAGACTTTTCCATGATGTAAGGCAGAATCATTAAAGCCAAATTTCATTTTGTCCACGCCGGGTAATTCTCTTCGCAATAGAGTTAGCTCCCTGCATATACTGCCTACTTTTTCAGCATGGATCCCTTTTATTTGGGCTGTACCTTTTTCTGCCTTATTCTTGAGGGCATTCATCGCTACGGCTGGAAGTCCTGCTTTTGCCTGTTTTTTCTTCCCCCGGGCATCCCGTTTTTGTTTTTTTTCTACTGTTTTTCTTGCTATTTCCCTGGCCTTCCTGAGCATGCTTTCCTTACTTCTTATATTCTCGTTCAACGCTTTGTTCTCAATAGTCTTTTGAGCGGCATAAAAATGGTAGTTACCACCATAAATTGTTATCCCTTGCCTGCTCAATTCATACATAGGATGTACCAGGTCCAACAGCTTTCTATCATGGCTCACCATAACCAGGGTGCAGGAGGTTGTTTGCACAAAATCGTTTAACAAGTGTCTACCCTGCGTATCCAGGTGATTGCCTGGCTCATCCATTAAAACTAACCTCGGTTGATGAATGGACATTCCTGCTAGGAAAATTTTGGTTTTTTGTCCACCACTTAGGGTTCCTAGTTTTTGCTTTAAGTCCAGCCCATCCAACTGCCAGTGGGCCAGGGCTTCTTCACATCTCTCTTCTATTGCCCAGTCATCACCAAGTTGGGCCAGGTTGGTTTCATTCATTTTACCGTCCAGTATTTCTTTTAATGCCTTTAACTTATCCTTCACATTTAATACCTCTGCAATACTGAATTCATTGAATTGGCCAAAAAGCTGTGGAATGTAATACGGACGGGTGCCAAGGATTACCGTACCTCGTGATGGTTTTAAAGCGCCTGCAATAATTTTGAGCAGGGTAGATTTACCAACCCCATTATTACCGATCAGGGCTACTTTATCATGTTTGTTAATGGTGAGATTTATGTTTTCAAACAATAAATCTTTACCCGGATGTATATAGCTAACATTTTGAAGGACAACCATAATTTCTTTCTTTAAAAGGTGGATAATTACAGCCAAGTGCTTTTCAGCACTTCACTATTTTCTCTTTTGGAAAGAAATTATATTTTCATTGACCTGGCTTTTTGTTGGATCACAAATTTAATGAAAGTTTTGCTTTATACGATAGAGTCACCACAGGAAAACCAAGCAGCCTGGTTTCGAGAATTGAAAAACGCATTCCAGCCTAACGTTACTTTGAGTTTTTCACCTCCACCTCGATATAAAACTGTTCCATATTCACCTCAAAATCACTCTTAACGGCATTGAGAGGAAGTTTTAATCTCTGCCAAGTGGGTGTTGGAAACAAAAAAGATGGGCTCCTACTACCCAAAGAATACTTTACCGGCATTTTAAAATCTTGGGTTTCAGCGTTCCACCGGTAATTCACATAGGCCCGGCCTTCCACCTGCTCAAAGACCAGCTCAAGTTTGGGCACCTGGGTGGTACGAAGGTATTGATGAAAGAACCCTCCATAATCCACCCCGGTGGCCTGGTTTACATAGCCCACAAGATCTCCCGTAGTAACCGACTGGTACTTGAATGCGGAAGGTATACCTTTGATTATTGAAAACCACAGGCTATCATTACCTATGACATGACGCAAAGTATTCAACATCAACGCGCCTTTTAGGTACATATCGTTGATATCATAGTGGATATGGTTCACATTAAACCTCCCGATGATCGGGTCAACATTTCTTACCCCGTCCTTCATAGCGTTAAGGTAGAGCTGGGAGTTAGCGTACCCATGATGGTCTTCGATATACAGTGCTTCGGCGTAGGTGGCAAAAGCCTCATGGATCCAGAGTTCAGCATTATCCGTACAGCTAAGACTATTCCCCCACCATTCATGAGCCGTCTCATGCAAGACAATCTGCCCCTCCACCTGCCCATTTTGCAAGTCATACTCTAGCGTTTCGGCATCGTATTCGTAGGGCTCACTGAAATACTCATATCCTAAGGATACACAGCTTTGGTGCTCCATGGCATGCGGCGTTTCCACTAGCTTAAAGCCATCGCGTGGAAAGGGATATTTCCCAAAGTACTTTTCGTACGTTTTGAGCATTGGCTTAACCATCGCCACTTTTTTGCGGGCATTTTCCAGGTTATATCTCAGTACATGGTAGTCCAAGTCCAGCGTATCCATGCCGCTGACGTACCGGTCTGAAAAGTGCGCATACTTGCCCACGTTCAATGTGAGATTGTAATTATTAATAGGGTAAGACACGAACCAATCGTAACGGGTTTTGCCGTTTTGAAGCATTGTTTTATGTCGCAGACGCCCGTTGGCCACTACGTCAAGCTCGGTGGGAACAGTGATGCTAATGGCAGCGCTGTCCGGCTCGTCGGAAAGGTGGTCTTTGTTGGGCCACCAACCACTGGCGCCGTACCCTTGGCAAATTGCTTGTAAAAAAGGACTGTCCTCTTCATCCGTAAGCCAAATAAACGCAGCATAAAGAGGGACCCTAGGGTTAATGTCCACCGGGCGGCCTGAAAAATAGAATTTGATCTCTTCTATCGAACCTTGTTGCAACAACCCTGGGAACTTTATATAGACTGCATTGTAATCCCGTTCATAAGGTAGCCGCTTACCACGATAAATAATACTATCAATCAACATTCCCGAATATAGGTCTACCTGTAGCCTATGGGTAGGATCAGTCACATAAAAACGGATCAAGCTGCTCCCTTTGATGATCTCCTCCCTTGGTAAAACCTCCACATCAAGGTGATAAAAGCCTACATCATAGCACGTACGCAACGGGGATAAGGCACCTTGTAAAGTGTCTAACTTAGTAAAGGCGTACCCTTGTTTTGAGTGGTTGGCCTCGCTTGCTCTGCCAAACTCACCCTTTTCGAATACACCGCGGCGCTGATCGAAAGAGCGCCAAAAGGAGGAGTCGTAGCGGTCACGGATAAACTGTTCTACGAACCACCATCCCTTGTTAAGATAAGGAAGTATCTCTAACGAATCGATATTACCCACATTACTTTGTACCGAGTCCGTGGAATAATAAAGCGAAACATAACCCGGCACCTTTTCCAACCCTCTCTTTTTGCTTGTGATCAAAAACTCCTTACTTGCCTGTAACTCTTCGAGGTACCATTTTCCATCCAACTGCTCGTAATTGACGGATTCATTCCATAAGGCGCTTTGGTATGAAACATTATATAGCTTGGACAGCACTTTATAGCCAAACTCGGCTTTCATCATTTTCAATTGGTTAGGAGGTGACTTATAATCTAGCTTCACAAAGGCCTTGGTGGCTTCATCCAAGAAGATATTTCCATGCCAGAAGGTCTTTCGAGTAATTTTTTTCGGTTTAATATGGATCTTATATGTCTTCCTGCCATTGATCCACACCATTTTTTCCAGGTGAAGTTGGAAACGAGGGAAAAAGCTCTTGGCCGGGTCTTTCATAAAGCCGAATTCTTTTACGATATCCCGGCCGTTCAAATAATAGAGATTGCTCTCCCAGTCGATCATTGTTTTGAGTTTCCAATCACTGATCTCCGACGCTTTTGTCCTTATCTCTCTTAAGTGGATAGAGTCACCGGGGAGCTTTTTACTCCTGCGCACCGTTTCCCATGAAGGCTTGTGAATATCCAAAAAAGCTTCGGTATACCGAGTAGTTTTCTCTCCCAGCATGGAGGACATCTTATAATACCCGGAAAGTTTAAGAGCCGTAGTGTCATGGTTTTCAGGTATTCTACGGAATGCCTCTTTTAATAGTTCAACAGGGTCTTCCGGTGTTACTATTACTTCTTGTAGCCGGATCACATCCTGTTCTAGTGTGATCTCTTTTGGAAATTGTGTTACACTTTTAAGAACAAGCTGAACGGGCTTGTACCCCAGGCAAGAGATTTGCAATGTTCCTGCTTGATATTCCTCGGGATAGCTTAGTATAAAATTGCCATAAAGGTCTGTTATAGCACCTAAGGAAGTTCCCTTTATGAATACATGTGCGAATGGAATTGCTGCCCTATCATGTTTGTCAATTATCTTTCCTTTGATAAGAGTGTTTTGGGCATTGACTTGTAGAGGAGCTGTAAAAAGTATAAAAGAAAGAATATAGTATATTGAGACGTTGTTCATATCCATTCACCAGTTCTGCACAAAAAAGCGAATAGAGGAGGCCATTGTCTTGTCAAATCCTGATTTGAGATATATTCGTGAACAAATCTTTTACCCTGTAAAAGCGGTTTTAGCATAGGCTGCCTGGACCTATACCTCATGATCAGCAAGTTCTCCGAACCCGGGTACCATGAAACAGCCATTATTAAAAAGCCCTGTTTTCCGGGATTGATCATCAAGAGGAAAGGAATAACATTACATCACTATCCGCGGATCTATTTATTACTTACTAAAACCTACATATTATGAAAAAATTCCGTTTGGCAGCCTTTGTTTTTGTGACGTGCTTTATATTTTCTTGTGAAGAAAATGCAGAAGAAGCCGCCCAACCTACGGCAGTAGTGCCACACTATGACGAAAGTAACTCTGAAAAAATAAGCTGGGACGATCTTCCCGATAATTTAAAGAATGCTATTCCCATAGAAAAACGCTCTGAATCGGCCGAAAGCAATCGGCGAGGAACTACACCGGCCCCTATTCGGCCACCACGCAGCAGGGTTCGGTATGCCTATTCCAGGGGAGTTTGGGGAGGAAACGGTGGAAGTCGCTTCTACCTTGAGCCAAGATTAAATGGTGCAAACTCCAGGATTTATGCCATTGGCATTCAAAGTGGTGATCTTATAGATGGAATCATGACCTGGTACGAGGATAGCAACGGGACGGTGTACTTTGCAGGAGAAGCAGGTTCGAGAGGAGGAAGCTTTTATCTCCAGGCTTTCAATCGCGGTGAATATATTAGGGGTATCCGAGGACGGTCCGGGCAGTTTTTGGACCAGTTAACCATTGAAACCAACTCCAGGTCGTTTAGTTATGGAGGCCGTGGAGGAAACCCATTTGAATATAGGTTACCATGGAACGACCAACGACACCAAATTTTTGCATTTTGGGGAAGAGCAGGATCTTTTATAGATCACTTAGGAATAGATATATACACTCGATAGCAGTTCCGGCAAGACAGTAGATCTTTACCCGGATTCTTTAAGAAGTCTTATTTCCTGGAGGTTATAAAAACTACAAGACATCCCTGCCGGGGTCGTAAAAAGCGCTCTTGCAGGGGTTGTCTTTTGTGAGTGGTATACTTCGTCCCGGTTGGCAAAGAGGTCCCGCCTACTGGACCGGGCATTCATTTTTGAACGTGACCAAACCATAGACTCGTGTTAAGCCTCAAATGACGTACCGGGTAGAGGGTGAGTAGGTTTGAGGCAATGGAAGGTTCTCGATCAGTCGGCAATCGGGGAATGACAGTAGGCAAAAAAATATAGGATGGCCGATTGCCCTTTGCTAACTGCCGACTTTAAAAACGAGATTGGAAAAAATAGCAAGCCGTCCAGTTGCACTTAAAAGTAACATTAGGCCTATGATCATTGTTTCACCGTTTGCCTGGTCACATACTCTCGTGGCGACATGCCGGTATAACTCTTGAAAGCGCGTTGAAAAGTAGCTTGGGAGTTAAACCCTGATTCAAAGGCTATTCCCGAGATCGTAAGGTGTTGATGAGCAGGGGACAACAGTTTTTCACAAGCTTCACGCACGCGATAAGCATTGATAAAATCATTGAAATTTTGATGCAAATGCTGGTTGAGGATCGCGGAGATCATTTTGGCATGGATACCGGTATGGGCAGCCAGTTTCTGACGGTTTAAACCCGGGTCTAGGTAAAGCTTATCACCTTCCATTGCCTGGCGAAGCAGTTCAGACATTTTTTCTACCTCTTCCCCTGGTATGGGCTCCACCAGGGACTTCGGCTCCTTGATGAGTATCACCCGAGTCCGGAGGTAGCCTACAAAGGCAATCCAGTAAATGAAGATGACCAGCCCCAACTCCAGCGGATAGTAGTACGAATCATACCGGAGGTTCAACACCAAAGGAGCCAATAGTGTGATAGGCCAAGCCATAGCCAGTATAACCATAGAAAACAGGAGGAGCCTGGTCCATTTGTAAACTTCCTGGGTGGTCTCATTGGAACGGGCGGGTGAATTAGGAAAGGTACGAGATTGCCGGTATACCCTAATGGTTAAGTATAAATAGAAGAGAAACGTGATCACACTCAAGGGTTCGGAATATGTATAATACAGCTTGTCCAACTGTTCTAATACAGCATCAGCTGAAATGATTTGGTATGTGGTCAACAGGAAAATGGTAATGATCACGAGCCGGAACAGGAATTGAAAAACAACCGGCACATACCAAGCCAGGACCTCACCAAAAGAAAGTCGACCCTGGGGGTGAACTAAAGACCGCACGTACAAATAAATACTCGGACCTATCGCGTAAATCATGACAAAGGGGAACAAGTCAAAGAAAAAGATATATTTTCCCAGTGAAGAACTCCAATTGAAAGTCTCGAACCCGTTATAGGCCAGTGTGAACATGAATACAGCCAGGAATTTAGCTCCCGGATGCTTTTTGTTGAAGCTAAGGATAATACCGAAGATCAGTCCGTGTAAAGCCCCGAAGAGAATGAGAAGGTTGATCCAGTTAAAGTTTAAATCTATAGTGCTCACGAGGCTTTAATCAATGATTTTTGCACCAAGTTATAAATTAGTGGCATTCGACTAAAATAGACACTAGGAGAAAATCCTTGTTTTTAAGCTCCTGTTGGGTTCTTTTTACCTTTCTCAAAAATACCCCCTATCACGGCCAAGAGAAGATCGTTACAAGTTTGCAAGAACATAGGAAAGCGGAAATCAGAAATAGGAAAAGAAAAGGCTGTGAAATTCAAAAGATTTTATTTTTTACTACCAAAATCGTTAAAATCAATATTCTTCTATCTCCGACTCCCTTCTGTCCCAGTATTTTCCCAGGCGCCACTAATAGTAAATTCGCAATTTTCATACCACCACAGAAAAATGAGAACCAACACTGTACCTTTTCTTCCTGTAGATACATAAGTGTTTTCCAATGCTTAATTAATTCTAACCCATGTCTAAATACCAAACAGTTCTACAACATTTTTGGTAATGTAGAATCTTCTTTCATAAATAAGGCATGATGTTTGTAAAAATTGCTTAACAACAACCTGGCTTACGAGACCCATGATAAAACACCCCAACTTACCCGTTCTCCTTTTGTTTATCCCTGTCTTATTTTCACAATGCGCCAACGATGACGAGAGCCCTAACGTTTTAGCGATAACAAATTTCAGCCCTACGGAAGGAACAGTTTGGACAGAAGTGGTCATCAACGGAACAAACTTCCTTGGCAGCCTAGACGAAAACACTGTACGCTTTAATGGAGTAAAAGCCCCAATAACCGGGGCCAGTGCCAATCAACTGGTAGTTAGGGTACCTGCCACGGCTACCTCGGGTAATATCACGGTAGAGACAGGAGGTCAAACCGTTACAAGTACCGAGGTATTTACGGTAATTTCAGAAGCACTTACCATCACCGGGTTTACGCCCAATGTCGGCGTAGCAGGAACCGAAGTACGAATAGAGGGCACAAATTTTTCCACGACCGCCATCGAGAACAAGGTTCACTTCAACTTCATTGCTGGCGAAGTCATCAACGCGACTAGCAGCCATCTTACAGTTATTGTTCCTGCTGGGGCTACGAGTGGGCCTATAAGGGTTGAAATGGACGGTCGAAGGGCGACCACTACAACCGATTTTATAGTACCTCCCACCATAACCAGCTTCACGCCCTCCCAAGGCGTAGTAGGCACCTGGGTAACGATCAACGGAAATAATTTTTCCACCAGCCTTACCGGGAACCTGGTCAAATTCAATGATTTGATGGCCGTGGTATCTACGGCCACTATCGATAAACTCATGGTAGTGGTCCCCGAAGAAGCTGTTACCGGGCGAATCACGATACAAGTAAGAGATCAAATGGTGAAAAGTGCATCGGACTTTACAATTTTAAGCAATGTATGGACCAAAAAAGCTGAATTCTGGAGTTCCCATAGGGTAGAGGCCGTGAGTTTCACCATTGGCGATAAAGGGTATATCACCACTGGGTTTAGTGGAAGTGACGTTTTAAAAGACTTATGGGAGTATGATCCAGCCACAGATACCTGGACACGGAAAGCGGATTTTGATGGAGCAAGCCGGAGGAAGGCGGTAGGTTTTAGTATCAATGGAAAAGGATACATTGGAACCGGTCTTAGTCACGATGTCAACAATCTTTTTTTGAAGGATTTTTGGGAGTACGACCCTGCTACGGACCAATGGACGCAAAAAGCAGCGCTTCCGGGAGCGGCTCGATATGATGCCTTAGGATTTTCCGCAGACGGCAAGGGCTACATAGGCACCGGCTTCAATGGCAGCTATTTGACCGATTTTTGGGAATACGACCCCGTTTTGGATAAATGGACAGCGATAGCGGCCTTTGAAGGTGAAGGCAGGTGGGGCGCCCTGGGCTTTTCTTTGAACGGTAAAGGCTATATAGGTACCGGTAAGGATCAAAACGGAAATTATTTGAACGATTTTTGGGAGTATGACCCCTCCACCGGCAAATGGACGGAGAAAGCTACCTTTAAAGGATCGGGCAGAGACGGGGCTGCTGGTTTTTCAATAGGTACGAAAGGCTACATCAGTTTAGGATATATGGGCACGGTAATTGATAACGCCGCAAAAGATCTTTGGGAATATGACCCTGCCACTGACACATGGACGGAAAAAGCTACCTTTGAAGGTGAGAGTCGATTTGATGCCGCAGGCTTCTCCATAGGCAAAAAAGGATATATCGGTATGGGAGGTATAAGAGACCAATTTTACAGCGATTTTTGGGAATATACCCCCGAATAAGCCGCTACGAAGGACAGATCTAAACGCTGTTATGACCTATGACCGGCATACACTCGGAAGCCAAATGCCATGCGTAAGAATCTCATGACTTGAAAAACAGGGCCCTGTCCTGGTCAGTAGAGTATCATTTTATGGCAAGTAAAAAACTACATTTAAGGTAAAAATTAGGATCGTAAATTAATATTAACTACATTTAAGGTAAATAAATTAAAACCATGAGTAAACATCACCTGGGAGAATTTGAAGAGATCGTCATGTTGACCGTTGCCATACTGCATGATGAGGCCTATGGTGTAGCCATTATCGATGAAATGGAGCAGCGGTTGAACAGGAAAGTGAGCATAGGGGCTTTGCAAACCGTTTTGAGGAGATTAGAAAAGAAAGGCTACCTATCGTCAAAGCTGGGAGAGGCTACCAAAGCACGAGGGGGTAAGCGAAAGCGATTTTTCATGTTGACTTCTTACGGCAAGAAAGTATTGGCAGAGGTAAAGGAACAGCGTCTAGGGCTTTGGAATGCTATACCGAAGTTCGTTTTCGGGGAGTAACGGGTTCAAGAAATAATGGAATTAATGTCATTTACTTCGCTTAATCCCGGTACGACTTAACTCCTGATAAAAGACGAGTGAGGGTGACATGTTAGGAGAGGAAGCGTGAAGGCTCAAATTGCGAAAACCCACGCTACCCTTAATCCCTAAAGGGAGCCAACCCTCCTAACTGAGGACAGGTAGACCAGGTTCAAAGACAGATGAATTTTACAATATATGAATGACAATAGGGAAATGTTTTACGGAGCCACCCCACCCGTATTTGAAAAGGCAAGGGTACTTAGAAAGAATATGACCCATCATGAAAAATTACTTTGGGAGGAGCTTAGGTTCAAGAACATACTAGGACTGAGGTTTAAAGCTCAACATCCGATTGACAACTTCATAGCAGATTTCTATTGCCATAAACTCAGACTGGTGATTGAAGTCGATGGAGAATATCATAATACTTCCGAACAAACAGGATATGACCTAGCAAGGCAGCGCATAATAGAGAATTACGGTATAAGAGTGCTGCGGTTTACCAACAATGAAATTGAAGAAGGTTTAACCAAAACTGTAAACAAAATAAGGACTTACGAAGAAAAGAGAATGAAGGAATTAACCTTAAAAACTAACTGAGCGACGGGATGCCCCTTTAGGGGATCAATGTTACCAAGTCAAGCCCTGCGTTCACCCCTTGATCCCCTGGAGGGGAAACCAGCCGCGCGGTGGTTCGCCCCTTCAGGGGTTGGGGGTGCGATGGGTGTGCTTAGCTTAATAGCATTGTTTAGGGGTGCGAGGGTATAAGAGTAAAACCCCCACGCTACCCTTAATCCCTGAAGGTAACCCGACCCCCTTAAATTGGTGTAACCGTTGATCACCCCAACAGGAGAACCGACGTCAAAAAGAACAATGGATCATGCATGAAAAACGACACGAACACGCCGCCAAAACTCCCCCTCCGCTTCTTCCGGTGGTATTGCCACCCAGACTACCGGGAGGACCTGGAGGGGGATTTGCTGGAAAGGTTTGAGCATAGGTTAAAAGCCAAAGGTCTTGGTACAGCTAAGTGGAGCCTGTACAAAGAGGTCATGCAACTGTTCAGGCCAGGTATCATTCGCTCCCTAGGGGCTGATCAAACATTAAATCATTACGGTATGCTTAAAAATTATTTTAAGATGGCTTGGCGCAACCTGTTGCGTTATAAAATGTATTCTGCCATTAAAGTAAGCAGCTTATCCATAGGTGTTGCAGCTTGTTTATTAATCACCCTATATGTAAAACATGAGCTTAGCTATGACCAGCATTTCCCCGATCATGACCGCATTTTCAGGGTGTTATTTGAATATAACTACCAGGGGGAAAGTGGGTTTGATGTGGCTTCACAGGCCCCACTCGCCCGAACGCTTAAGGAACACTTTCCCGAAGTAGAGCAAGCCGGCAGGCTAAATCCTTATGCCTTCTTTGGGGTAGGGGGAAATGAAATAAGGCGTACAGGCAGCCCTAGGGGCATGCATCAAAAGCATACCGCCTATTTAGACCAGGAACTATTGGAAGTGTTCCAACCCCGTATGGTAGAAGGGGACTTGCACACTGCACTGGTCGAGCCACGTACGATGGTGATATCCAAGAGCAAGGCAGACCTGTATT
The DNA here is from genome assembly GCA_028280565.1 of Fulvivirga sp. Lineage (GTDB taxonomy): Bacteria > Bacteroidota > Bacteroidia > Cytophagales > Cyclobacteriaceae > Fulvivirga. Next base: position 14,461 of record JANQLQ010000201.1, on the reverse strand, counting down.
TCCCAGGAGAGAATGCGCTGGGAAAAACCCTGGTATTGGACAACAAGGATAAAGCCCCTTATGTCATAGGTGGCGTAATGGAGGATTTCCCTGCTAACAGCCACCTGGATTATGATTTTTTATTAACGCTGGCCGAAAAGGAGTTTTGGACCGATGAACAAACAGAATGGGTAAATACCAATTACTTAACCTATCTCAAGCTGAAGCCTAACAGCAATGTTCAAGCTTTCGAGGATAAACTAAGCACTATCCTTCAACAGTATTGCGCTCCCGTACTAGCCCAGGAGCTAGAGCTTGAAGTGGCAGCTATCAAGGACAATTTCAAGTTCCACCTTCAACCGATACGGGATGTACACTTAAAGTCGACACATACGGGGGAGGCCGGTGGCGGAGATATTAAAGTGGTGGGGCTATTCGCGGCAATCGCGATATTTATCTTGTGCCTGGCCTGTATCAATTTTGTAAATCTTTCCACCGCCAAATCTGCTAACCGCGCAAAAGAAGTGGGCCTTAGAAAGACGATGGGGTCGTTCCGGATCCACTTGATCATACAGTTTCTATCTGAATCGATTCTTTTGAGTGTTGTTGCGTCGCTTATTGGTGTTTTGCTGGCTTGGTGGTTTTTGCCCTATTTTAACCTGCTCGCCGCCAAGGCCTTACTATTCCCTTGGGACTCGCCTTGGTTTATCCTCAGCATACCCTTGTTTATTTTGGGAGTTGGCTTTGTTTCCGGGATGTATCCTGCACTTTATCTTTCGGCTTTTCAGCCCATACAAGCACTTAAAGGGACCAGCGGCAGGGGAGCGAAAAATGTTACGCTCAGAAATGGACTGGTGGTCTTTCAATTCGGAGTTTCTATCGTTCTAATTATCAGCACAATAGTGATACACCAGCAGACAGGTTTCATCTTAAATTCAAAAGTAGGCTTTGAAAAGGACCAGGTGATCCTAATACAAGGCACTCATACCCTTGGGGATCAAGTGCAACCCTTCAAAAATGAACTCTTAGGTTTACCCGGTGTGCAAAATGCATCTGTTGGCGATTACCTGCCCATCACCGGAAACGAGGTGAAGCGTAACGGTGTAGGCTTCTGGAAAGAGGCAAAAAAGGATGAAGGCATGGTGATAGGGCAATTATGGCAAATAGATGAAGATTATGTCGAAACCATGGGTATGAAAATCCTCAAGGGGCAGGATTTTGCAGACCGAGAGAATAACAATCTTGAAAAAGCGATCATCAATGAAACTTTGGCCCAAAAGCTTGGATTGGATCATCCCATCGGTCAACGCATGGAGAAAGGCGGTGGCGATGGGGGAAATACCCTAGAAATTGTTGGAATGGTGGAAGATTTCAATTTCCAGTCATTCAAGGAGGGCATCAAAGGGGTATGTATGATCATTGGGAATAGTCCTTATATGGTATCAGTAAAGGCCAATACAGCAGACATGCCACAGCTTATACGCTCCATTGAAACTACTTGGAACAAATTCTCCCCGAAGCAATCCTTACGCTACGAATTCTTAGATGACCGGTTCGAGATGATGTATGGTGATGTACAACGCATGAAACGAGTATTTTTCACCTTTGCTGTTTTTGCCATCATCGTAGCATGCCTTGGATTGTTTGCACTGTCGGCGTTTATCGCTGAGCAGCGTAATAAAGAGATGAGCATACGCAAGGTGTTGGGGGCCTCTGTCAGCAATATCTTCCGTTTGCTGACTTTTAATTTCATCAAGCTTATCCTGTTTTCCATGCTGGTAGCTGTACCCGTTGGTGGGTACCTCATGCAAAAATGGCTGGAGGATTATGTATATAAGATCGACCTGGCGTGGTGGTTTTTTGGAGTAGCCGGGGTCATGGTCATGGCCATAGCCTTGATCACGATAAGTACACAAGCTTTGAAGGTGTCTTTCGCTAATCCCGTCGATTCGTTGAAAAATGAATAAACAATACTATCCACCGGGCCCATTTCTTCGCTTCTTCCGATGGTACTGTCACCGGGACTACGTGGAAGACCTGGAAGGTGATCTATTGGAGCGTTTTGAAAGGGTGGCAGATCAACAAGGGCCAAAGACAGCAAAATGGCTTTTTCTCAAAGAGGTCCTATTGCTTTTCAGACCCGGAATTATCCGGTCATTACCAGGCATTCAAAAACTCAATACGTACGACATGGTCAAAAACTATTTTAAAATTGCTTATCGAAACCTGCAGAGACAAAAAGGTCACTCGATTATCAACATTTCAGGACTAGCCATAGGAGTAGCCACCACTTTATTGATGCTTATGTACGTATCGTATGAACTGGGCTACGACAAGCACCATACCCAGGCGGACCGTATCTATCGTGTAGGGCTTCATGGCAAGCTGCAAGACTCCGAATTTCACCAGTTGTACACCACGGCCATGTTGGCTTCGGAAATGAAAAAAACATTTCCCGAGGTCGAGGATGCCACACGATTTTTACGGCTGGGCACTATCAATTTTCAATTGCTGGAAGATTCCGTCGCCACCCAAACGTATTTGGAAAATTCAGTTTATGCTGTTGATCCTGCTCTCTTTGATATTTTCTCCATAGAGATTTTAGTGGGTAATCCCAAGGAAGCCCTATCGAGTACGGGTAAAGTGATCTTATCAGAAAGCAGCGCTGCACGGTACTTTGGGAATAAGTGGGCCGAGAAGGACCTGTTAAACCAGTCAATGGTCATCAACTTTGGCGCCCAACCGATCCATATGTCTATCGCAGGGGTAGTGAGGGATATGCCTAGCCAGTCACATTTTCATTTCGATTTCCTTATATCTAATGAAAACATACCCAATAGCAAAGAGACCAATTGGTGGAATAACAGCTATATCACTTACCTGCTGCTTAATGAAGGAGCATCTGCGGAAGAGCTGGAGGCTAAACTTCCTACCTTATATGAAAAACATCTTCCTCCCAAAGCATTTGAAAACGGGAACGAATGGTGGTCATTCCTTCAGCCCATGGCCGACATTCACTTGAAGTCCAACCTCCCGGGTGAATTCGAGCCCAATGGCAACATCATTTACGTTTATATCTTCCTGGTGACTGCCGTACTGGTCCTGGTCATGGCTTGTGTCAATTTTGTCAATCTTACCATTGCGCGCGCCAATAATCGTTTTAAAGAGATAGGAATACGGAAGGTGATCGGCTCTACACGATCACAACTGGTTTTCCAGCACTTGGTGGAAAGTCAAGTTTATTGCCTTATTGCCGTATTACTGGCTTTAGTACTACTGCTGGTGGTTATGCCCACCTTCCGGTCCTTTGCCGACGTTAACATTACCCTCGACTATTTCGACTACAAAATTATAATCCCGGGTTTATTGCTATTCTCACTGCTATTAGGTTCGCTGGCCGGCCTCTACCCCGCATTTTACCTTACCCGGTTTGCCCCTATCAATACCCTAAAAGGCACTTTGAATAAAAAAGGCACAAAAGTAGCCTTCAAACACGGCCTTCTGATCTTCCAGTTTGTGATCTCCATAAGTATCATCACTGGGTCGTTGATCATTTCCAAACAGCTTCATTATATCCAAAACAAGCAGCTGGGCTTTGAAAAAGATGGGGTATTGGTTCTCGAAAATCTTTATTTTCTCAGTGAAGAAATTGATGAATTTAAATATGCGCTTGAGCAGAATGCAGGGATCATTGCTACTTCCGCCTCGCTGTCGGTCCCGACAATACCTTTTAGCAATGTCCAGTTTAAGCCTCAAGATCATGAAAACATGGCGTTCGATTTCATTTTTGCCGATGAGGACTTTGCTGAAACCTATGGTGTCACGCTAGACAAGGGCAGGTTTTTCTCAACCGAATTTGCCTCGGACTCTATGGCGCTAGTGATCAACCAAGCCATGGCGCTGAAACTAGGCTGGGAAGAGCCCATCGGGAAACAAGTACAACTCTACGGCAATGCCGACCTCACCTTTGAAGTTATCGGTGTGATCGAGGATTTCCATCACAAGTCACTACATCACTCCAAAATCCCAATCCTGGTCCTCCCCAATTTTTACAGGAGGGCTTATCGCGACAACTATTTATCTATTCGTGTTGCTGGCGGCAACCTACAGGAAATTATAAGCCATGTCGAAACGACTTGGAAACGATTCATACCCGAGGTAGCCATGACCTATTTTTTCATGGATGATCACTATAACAATCTTTACAAAGGTGAATTGCAGGTAAAAACGATCTTTAAGCTTTTCTCCGGGCTTACTGCATCGATCGCTTTGTTGGGGCTACTGGGCCTGGTGGGTTATATTACACAGCAACGCAAGAAAGAGATCTGCATCCGTAAAGTGCTAGGCGCCTCCATCCGCCATCTTTTAGGGATATTAGCCAAGCGGTTCCTCGTGCTTATACTGGTAGCTTTAGTTGTTACGGTCCCACTGGTATGGGTCGTGACGGATAGCTGGCTACAGACTTTTTCCTATCGCATCGATATCCCTTGGAGCGCTTTTGTAATGGCCGGCGTTTTGACCCTAATAGTTTCTTTTGTTACCATCTGCTTCCAATCTCTGCAAGCAGTGATGGCCAATCCTGCAATGACGTTGAAGGATGAGTAAGGAACATCAGCCACCGAAAATCCCCTTCCGCTTTTTCCAGTGGTATTGCCACCCGGATTACCTGGAGGATCTAGAGGGCGACCTAAAGGAGCGGTTTGAAAATCGGCTCACAAGGAATGGAGCCGGGTCAGCAAAATGGAGATTTCTAGGGGATGTCTTGCGGCTTTTTAGGCCAGCGCTCATAAAACCACTTTTCAAAAGTCAAAAACTCAATCCATTGATTATGTACAAGTACCATTTCAAATTCGCTTGGAGAAGCCTGACCAGGAACCTCCAGTTTTCTGTCATTAATATCGTAGGACTAGCCCTGGGGCTCAGCTGTTGTATCCTCATTTATTCTTTTGTAAAGTATCATGCCAGTTTTGACGATTTCCATACGGATACCGAAAGGATCTACCGTTTCGTCACGGAAGAGCATGTGGATAATTTGTACTATAATGCCTCGGTACATAATCCCTTTGGCAAGGTATTCCGGGAAGAATTTACATACGCTGAGCAGGTGGCCCGGGTCGTTACACAAAGCCGGCGTTTGATCACCGTGGACGAGAAGGACAAGTACCACGAAACCATTGCCTTTGCAGAGACCGAGTATTTCTCAATTATGAATTTCCCATTAGTCCGGGGCAACGTGGAAAAAGCGTTGAGTCAGCCCAATTCTGTAGTGCTTACGGAGAGCTTGGCACGAAAATATTTTGGCGAAAGCGATCCTATCTCACGCACGATGGAACTGGATAACAAAGTCTTGCTCACCGTAACAGGGATAATGAGAGACAAACCCAAAAATTCAGACTTTCAGACCCAACTCTACATTTCTTACAGCACATTGCCCGAATACAATGAATGGTATGCAGATGATGATTCTTGGGGAGGCTTGTCGGCCAGTATGCAGTGTTTTACGCGTGTGAAGCAGGGGGTTACTGCTGAGAGCGTAGAAAAATCCCTCGAAGGGTTTCACGAAAGATTCAGGCCTGATCGCCCTGAAAAGTACATTTATAAATTACAGCCGCTGAAGGACATACATTTCAGTACGTTGTATGGGGGTGTGATTTCCAAAAAGAACCTGGTGGTGCTGGTAGTCATCGGGTTGTTTTTGCTGATTGCCGCCTGCTTTAATTTTATCAACTTAGCTACTGCGCTGGTGCTGAAACGATCAAAGGAGGTGGGGATCAGTAAGGCGATCGGTGGCTCAAGGAGCCTCTTGTTTTGGCGGTTTATGACAGAAACGGGTTTGGTTACCCTGTTGTCCATCAGCTTGGCGTTATTGCTTTCTTGGATTTTCGAACCCCGTGTCAATCTTTGGCTGGGAGATTCACTACGATTTGATAGCGGACTGGGTATTGATCTTTTGCTTTTTCTTCCCCTTCTCTTCCTGCTCGTAGTATTTGTTTCAGGGGCTTATCCAGGGGTTTTACTGGCCAGGCTCTCGCCGATCATCACTTTGAAAGGCAAATTAGCCCAACATAATATCGGGGGGTTCAACGTACGTCGTACATTGATCATCGGCCAGTTCGTGATCTCCCAGTTGTTGATCGTAGGGCTGATCGTGATCGTGAACCAAATGAAGTTCACCCAATCCGACCTGGGGTTCAAGAAAGATGCTATAGTCATGGTACGCACGGGATCTAAGGATGAGAAGTTAAAAACCCTAAAAAACCGGATTTTAGAGTTGACCTATGTAGAAAACATAACCGCTTGTTTGGCTCCACCCGCAGCAGGTGAGAATAATTGGACCACCACCGTTAGTTTCGACAATAGCGAAGAGCCGGAGAAGTTTGATATCGATTTCAAACCGGCTGACACGAATTACCTTTTTACATTCGAAATGGACTTAGTTGCCGGTAGGAATCTTCTCCCCAGCGATACGCTACGAGAGTTCCTGGTCAACGAGACTTTGGTGGAACAGCTCAACCTATCGGCGCCGGATGAAATTATTGGGAAAGAGCTGGCCATCAACGCGGGGCGATGGAAAGGAACCGTCGTAGGGGTGGTCAAGGACTTTTACGACCGATCCTTCCACCAGGAGAGAAATGCAGTTTGTTTTACTACCCAGCTTGAGTATTACAATCGCTACGCTATTAAGTTGAAAGGTACCGATTACAACGAAGCTTTGGCTACTATCGGGTCATATTGGAAGGAGAGCTACCCCGACCAGGTCTTTACGTACCACTTTCTTGATGATCGCGTGGCTCAACTCTATGAAACGGAAAACGTGATCTTGAACCTTGTCAAAGTATTCACCGGTTTGGCCATTCTTATTGGTTGTATAGGACTTTTCGGCCTGGTCTCTTTTATGGCTTCTCGTAAAAAGAAAGAGGTGGCCATACGCAAGATACTGGGGGCAGCCGTTTCCAATATCCTCGCTATTTTCAGTATGGAGTTTTTAAAACTCATCCTCGTTTCTACCGCTATTGCTGCTCCTTTGGGATGGTGGGTGATGTCCAAATGGCTGGAAGGCTTCACCTATAAAATTGATATCGGGCTATGGGTCTTTGCCTTATCACTGGGGATATGCCTGGTCATTTCCATGCTCACGATTGGTTTCCAAAGTGCAAAAGCTGCTGTAGCCAACCCGGTAGATTCGCTGAAAGATGAATAAAAGCGCCTCTCCACCCAAGCTCGCGCTACAATTTTTCCGATGGTACTGCCACCCGGGCTACCTCGAAGACCTGGAAGGGGACCTGGTGGAAAGGTTCGAAAGAAATGTTGAAGCTGAAGGGACGACCAGCGCACAAAGGAAATTCACCAAAGACGTAATACGGCTCTTTAGACCGGGCATTATAAGATCACTGAACGAACGCCAAAAACTCAACGATTACGATATGTTACGACACAATCTTATACTTAACCTGAGAAGCTTCAAACGCTATAAAAACTCCTTTTTCGTTAACATCACGGGCTTATCCACCGGGCTTGCTTGCTTTCTTCTTATTTCATTATGGGTGCGCGATGAGTTGGGTATGGATAAATTCCATGCTAACGATCCATACTTGTACCAAGTCATGAATAACCTGCACCAGGAAACGGGGATCACTACGAGTACTAGTACCCCAGCCCCGTTGGGCAAAGCGCTGGTAGAAGAAGTACCGGGTATCAAACAGGCTACCAGTGTCATACCGGTTGGATTCTTCAATGAATTCGGTCTTATCTCCGCGACTGGTGACAATTACATCAAAGCCGCCGAGCAATACGCCAGCGAAGACTATTTTAACATTTTTAGCTACCGGTTACTCGAGGGGAATAGATCGCGAGCACTGTCAACTAAAGAAGGGGTAGTCATTTCAAATGAGCTGGCCCAACGGCTTTTTAACACCACCCAGGACCTGGTAGGCAAAGACATAAAATGGGTTAAAGAAGACTACAGCGGTGATTTTGTGATCACAGGTGTTTTTGAAAAGCCACCTAAAAACTCCTCGCAGCAATTTGACTTGGTATTTAGCATGGAATTTTTCCTGGAAAAGGAACCTTACTTAAAAAAATGGTGGAATAGTGATCCAAGGACCTATGTCCTATTAGAAAAAGAAGCGGACCCTATATCTGTCAACGAGAGCATAGAAAACTTTATTAAGACTAAGCTATCAAAGTCTGCCAGCACTTTATTCCTTCAGCGCTATTCAGAACGTTACCTTAACGGGTGTTACGAAAATGGGTTGATCGCCGGCGGGAGAATACAATACGTACAGCTATTTTCCGCGACGGCACTGCTGATCCTTGTTATCGCCTGTATTAATTTTATTAACCTGTCCACCGCAAAAGCTTCGCGTAGAATGAAAGAAATTGGGGTAAAAAAGACGATAGGCGCCGGCCGTGGTGCAATTGCGTGGCAATTCTTAGGAGAGTCTTTTTTAATGACCTTACTAGCCTTGGCCGTATCGCTACTTATGGTAGCCATCCTCTTACCCTACTTTAACACTATCGTAGGGAAACAACTTACCCTCCACCCGGATCCTTGGATGATCTTAGGGATCACGGCAGCGACATTTTTCACTTCTACCCTGTCCGGGATATACCCTGCCTTTTATTTATCTAAATTCAACGCGGTACATGTACTGAAAGGCACGGTAGCTTCACGGCAAGGCACAGGACAACTTCGTAAGGGATTGGTCGTTTTCCAGTTCGCCGTTTCCATCATACTCATTACCTCGGTGATCGTAATGTACCAACAGGTGGCCTACATTCAATCCAAAGACCTGGGCTATGACCGCAAAAACATCCTTTACATCAATAACGATGGCCAGCTTCTTGAAAAAAAAGAAACATTTTTTGCCAAACTAAGGGAAATTCCCGGGGTAGTTAACGCCACCACTTTTTTCCATGACTTAGTCGGCGACCATGGAGGTACCTGGGGATTGTCATGGGAAGGAAAAGACCCGGACGCTACCATAAGATTCGGCAACCTCGAGGTAGGCTATGATTTCATCGAAACACTATCGATAGAAATGGCCGCGGGAAGATCTTACTCGAAAGACCACCAGGATGGTGAGGGTAAGATCATCTTTAACGAAGCCGCCATTGCCACCATGGGCTTGAAAGATCCCATTGGCAAAAAGATCAACCTATGGGGTACGGAACGGGAGATCATAGGCGTGGTTAAAAATTTTCACTTTGAGTCTATCCATGAAGAGATCAAGCCTTGCTTTCTGCAGCTTGTAAACTCGGCGAACAAAACACTGATCAAAATACAAGAAGGCACCGAAAAGATCACTATTTCACAAATACAAACCCTGCATGAGGAAATCAATCCCGGTTTTCCCTTTGAATACGAATACCTGGAGGATGATTACCGTACACTGTACGCACCGGAGAAGCAAGCATCTGTACTATCGGGCTATTTCTGTGGCATGGCCATCCTGATCTCCTGTTTAGGGCTCTTCGGCCTCGTGGCATTCATTGTAGAAAGAAGGCTAAAAGAGATCGGGATACGCAAGATCCTGGGCTCCGGAACCGCCGGCATTATCTACCTGCTTTCGAGTGATTTTACCAGAATGATCGTGATCGCCGTTTTACTGGCGCTCCCTGCCAGCTATTTCTTAGTGAAAAACTGGCTCGACGGCTTCGCGTACCGCATTGCATTGGAGTGGTGGTTCTTTTTCGGCGCCGGGTTCACCACCTTGGTCATAGCATGGCTCACCGTAGGCGTCCAAACTTTTAAAGCTGCCTATGTGAACCCGGTTGAATGCTTAAGAGATGAGTAAAAAACATTTGCCTCGTTTGCCTCTTCGTTTCTTTCGTTGGTATTGCCACCCGGGCTACCTCGAAGACCTGGAAGGGGATTTGCTAGAGAGGTTTGAAAAAAGGAGGCTGGGAAAAGGGGCAAAGGTTGCTCGCTGGGCACTGTTTTGGGATGTACTACGGCTTTTTCGTCCCGGGATCATTCGGACTTTCGGTGATCCTCAACAGTTAAATTCTTGTGATATGTTCAAAAACAACTTGAAAGTAAGCGCTCGCAGTCTAATGAAGAGAAAGGAATATTCCTTCGTGAGCGCCATGGGCATAGCTGTGGGGGTTACTAGTGCCCTTTTGATCTCGCTATTTGTTCAAGATGAGCTATCTCACGACCGTTTCTTCACCGATGCAGACCGCATTTACAAAATGGTAGCAGGGCGGCAAAAAGAAGGAGCTTACGAATGGGACCCAAAAGTTGCCTACTCTTTCACGAGGTCTATGGCACAGGATTATGCCCAAGTTGAAAGTGCCACGGCCATCGCGGGGCCCTACCATAGTGAGCCCATTACGGTGGTAAAAGATGATGATAGGAACGTGAGTTTTTTGGAAAATTCCGGGTATTACGCCGATGGTAATTTTTTCCTCGTTTTTAGTTTTAAACTGTTAAGAGGCAACCCCAAAACGGCACTGCGCGAGCCAAATAGTGTGGTACTCACCGAGAGCATGGCTCAAAAATACTTTGGCAACGACGAGCCACTCGGCAAATCAATTTTCATGAACAATAGGGATTTCCGGGTAACAGGTATCTGTGAAGATCCTCCTCCCAACTCTCATTTTGAATTCAACTACATAGGCTCTTCCGCTTCGATCAGTTGGTTTAACTTAAATCATTTTAACCTGGCCACCGCTCATTGTTATTTTAAACTACAGCGTGGCGCAGATCCACATGCATTGGAAAGAGAATTTCCAGCCATGGTCAAAAAATATATGCCCAACGCTGTTGAAGAGGCTTTTGGGGTCTCATGGGAAGAGTATCGAAAAGCCGGGAACAGGTCCCAATACCATTTCAAACCCTTAACTTCATTGCATCTGGACCCGGGAAATTTAGGGGGATTTAAGCCCGGGGGAAGTATGACTACAGTTAGGATATTGGTCGCTATTGCCGCGCTGATCTTCATTATTGCATGCGTTAACTTCATTAACCTGGCGGCCGCACGATCTATGGTACGCATACACGAGATAGGGGTGAGAAAAGTGATCGGTGCTACAAAGCCCCAATTGATCCTCCGGTTCTTCACCGAGTCCTTTATCCTTGCCCTGGTTGCTGTTTCAATTGCCCTTGCATCTACCACGATCCTCCTTCCTTACTTCAATATTTTGATCGAAAAAGAATTGGTCATCAATTTTGACAGTGGCGTCATTTGGGTTCTCATGGGATCAGCACTGGTCATCACTGTCTTCTCCGGTGCCTACCCGGCTTGGGTACTCTCTTCATTTAAACCAATAAACGCACTTAAGGGGAGATCTAACTCAAACCTGCAAGGTAAGAGGACCCGGAACGGGCTGGTCGCTTTCCAGTTTTGCATTTCCGTGGTGGTTATTACCGTTACCTTGGTAATACACCAACAGCTCACCTTTCTCCTAGAAAAAGACCTAGGATTTGACAAAGAGCAGATAATCGTCATACAAGGGACTAACCATAGGGACCCTGGCTTCATACAGCCTTTTTTGAATGCCGTAGAAGATATTTCCCAGGTACAAAGCGGGGCAGGAAGCTACTGGGTGCAAGAAATAGAGGGCGAAAATTTTAACGGGTACCGTCTCCAAGGTTCCGACCAAATGTTCACCACTACTAGGGCAGTGGTAGGGGATGGATTTTCAGAAGTAATGGGTTATGAATTATTAGAGGGTCAATTCTTTTCCCGGGGATCAGACGACTCACATTATGTAATGATCAATGAATCGGCGGTTAAGTTCCTCGGTTTGGAAAACCCTCTCGGGAAGAAGATCATCCAGGAGACTTTGGACGCAGAGATTGAATTCACCATCAAAGGTGTAGTCAAAGATTTTCATTACCAAACACTCCACGAACATGTCAAACCCCTTGTGGTCCAGAGCACGGACCGTTACCGGGGGAGAGCAAAGTATATTTTGGTAAAGATAAAACCGGGAGGTACCCAGCAAGCGCTAGCCCAGCTTGAAGCCGCATGGGAGAAATTAGTGCCGGATCGTCCGTTTAATTTTAAATTCCTAGACCAAACCTTGGACACTCAATACAACGCTGAACAACGCCTAGGGAAGGTGTTCTTTATTTTTTCAGGGCTGGGTATTTTTATTGCCTGCATCGGCCTTTTCTCCATTTCTGCTTATACTATAAGTTTACGCACAAAGGAAATTGGAATCCGCAAAGTAGTTGGAGCCAGTGTAAAGAACATTTTGATCCTACTGTCAAAAGATCTTATAAAGGTGATGGGCCTTGCCTTTTTATTGGCGGCTCCCATCGCCTGGATAGTACTGAGACACTGGTTAGAAGACTTTGCGTACCGCATACACTCACCCCCTTTCCCTTTGCGCTGGCCGGGATGTTTACAGGTATCGTGGCATGGCTCACAGTCAGCGTGCAAACCTTGAAAGCGGCTAAGGAGAACCCTGTGGATTGTTTGAAGGATGAATAGGCTCATGGCAAACCTTACTAAGCTTTAAAAGCTTAGTAAGGTTGGTTTTACGATCCTATCAAAGCCGGGATTTCAAAGTCACGATGATCACTCCATTTTTCCCATCTTGCCCGTACTCATCTAGCGCCATTTCCCCTTTGATCACCTCCACGGATTCAATATCCGCGGGCTCGATCCCTGAGACTGAATTAGCACGCCGCTGGCCATATTGGTCTTTAATGATGTAAAGAGGATCACCTGCTGATTTTGGGCCATCTACTTTAAGCATTACCCTAGGGTTTTCATTGATGGGAGTCATCATATTCAAGCCTACCCCATCGGAGCTCGATCTCAACCCCTTGAGCTGTTCTTGTTGTGTCTCGGTGAGCTGGCTTTTTAAAGCCAGCATCACTTTAAAACGCATCTTTTTTAGCTTATTTTCAAGATCCAGCAGGTGATCCATTTTTTTCAACGCCGCCTCGTTATCCACCTGGCCTGTGGAGATCAACCGGTCCATTTTCACCATTTGCGCATCTAGCTCCCATTTCAATGAGTTAAATTCCGAGATGTGATCATTGTAGATCTTTTTCACCGAGGCTTCTTGCTGATCAGAAAGAGCGATGTCTTCCGCATACTTTAGGATCAAATCGACGGAAAACAGCTTCTCTCGAAATACGTCTTGTCCCTGCACTACGCCTACCGTAGTGACTAAAAGCAATAGAATATACCTTTTCATACTTATCTTAATTTATAACTTACAACTTTCAAATTCACACACATTAAAAATCCGCGATCAACGAATTCGTAGGAGATTCCCATGAATCCATAGAGGCCGGTACGGCCAATGATCCCGTGGACTCTCCCTCTTTCGGGTTAACCGAAATCTCCAAAAAGACTGCTCTTGTATCATCGCGCAGGGAGCTTTGTTTCATGAGAAAATAGCTTCCCACCAAGACAATCACCGCAGCGGCGATACCCAATAGGGGCCTGGTCCTTACCCGATGGCTCTTTTTCATCGGATACCTAGGAACCGCCCGCCTTTCATCCACTTCTTTGATCCTATCAAAGAATTGCCGGATTATTTTATCATCTTCCTCCATTTGCCTTTTCTTTTAATATGAGTTCTTTCAATGCTTTCTTTCCACGATCATAATGGGTCCTTACCGTGCCTATTGTCATTCCGGTCACTTCGGCAATTTCTGCCAGCGTCATATTGTGATAGAAAGCTAAGACCAACACTTGATGCTGTTTTTGAGACAGCTCCCGGAGCAATGGCTCATAATCAAGATCACAATCATTATTTTTCTCCTCGACAGTGTTGGCAAGTCCTTCCAATCCTATGAAATGGTGGCGTTCCTTCTGTAGGTCAATGGCCGTAAAGCGTATTACTGAAAACAACCAGGTTTTCACCTTCGACTTTTCCCGGTAGCGAGCCCTTCCTTCCAGCATTTTTAAGTAAACCACCTGCAGTACCTCTTTCGCCATTTCATCGTCATAATCACAACACTGCCTGGCCCAAATAAAAGCTTCCCTATGAAGTTGCTCTAAGATATAGTTGAGCCAGTTTTTATTCATAATCATAGGTTAGTCTGGATAACCCTCGATTTATATGACAAGTTTTTCAGAAAAATTTACCGGCTCAAAAAAATGAAATGAACTCGTTAAGTCAAGTGTAATTGGACGGTTCGCTATTTTTTCCAATTCCGTTCTTAAAGTAGGCAGTTGGCAAAGGGCAGTAGGCAACCCATGATTTTTTTGCCTACTGCTTTTTGCCTTTTGCCCCCTGATCAACACCTCGAACATGGGTAATCCCGTACCCGGTACGCAATTTGAGGCTTAACTTAACACCAGTGTATCATTGAAAATTCAAGTAGCGTATGGAGGGGAGACCTCCAGGAACAGCGCGGCACATTTGAGGCCCGTGGGTAAGCGGCCCATAGGGGCTGGATAGCGCGTTTCGAGGGGAAAATGGGCTTTGTTCCTGGCGCCCTTTTCTTTTGTTTCGTTTTCTTTCCCCGAAGGGATGCCTATGGCATGGGCGTGCAAAAGAAAATGAAAAC
>JANQLQ010000104.1 GCA_028280565.1 Fulvivirga sp. | reverse complement strand
AATCCGGGGTATCTTTTGCGGAATCTCTGCGTTACAAAAAGCCTTACGTAGCTATGGCTATGCGCGTTTTTTGCGCCTTGACCTTCCACAAAATCTACGACCGCCTTACCCATCATTTGAGGGTTGACACGACACTAGGGCATTATTGAAAATTCAAGGGTGCGTATGGGGGGGAGACCTCCAGGAACAGCGCGGCACATTTTAGGCCTTTGGGTAAGTGGCTTATAGCGGCTGGATAGCGCGTTTTGAGGTGAAAATGGGCTTTGTTGCTGGCGCCCTTTTCTTTTGGGCGTACAAAAGAAAATGAAAACTGGACCTAGAACCACTAAATACCGCGTCTACTGCTAATTTCGAGGCTCCCATTACCCGAACATCCGAAAAATATAGCTGAACTTACCAAAATCAAACGTTTTACGATCAAAGCTAATTTTCAAGAACACCCTATTTTTAAGTCCTGTGCTCAAAGCCGGCAGCCAGCAATAAACAATCGGTAACCTACTATTTTGCCTACTGCAGACTGATCGAAAACTTACCAAAACTGCCAATAGAGTTCATCATCTAACCCTACCCACCATTTGAGACTTAACTTAACATTAAAGCCCCGCTACAAATAGGGACAGCAGGCTTTTCCCTTACACAGCCTATTAACACTCTAAATCGTATAAAGCTTCTTATAATAATCATCCGCCATCCTGCTGGCTACAAAATAATCGTCCACATCCGCGGTGGCTTGCCAGGCGAGTTCAACCCATTTCCCGGGTTGATCATAGTACATGGGAAGGATCTCGTTTTCCAAGATGTCAAGCATATGATCAAGATCGTGCTGATCTTGCTGCTCGTCAGTCCATGAAGAGTCAGCAGCCGAGATCACGAAACTATTTTTGCCATGCTTCGCAAATTCCAGTATCCACCCGTCCAATGTAGAAAGGTTAACACAGCCATTCATGGCTGCCGTCATGCCACTGGTGCCCGATGCCTCAAGTGGAATACGCGGATTGTTTAGCCAAATGTCACTTCCCTTTTTCATAAGAGCAGACAGCCGCAGCTCATAGCCGGTCAATACTGCGGCCGAAGGGAATTGGCGAGTCATATGAACGAGGTGGTTAAAAGTAGCCATGGCATTCACATCTAAGGGATAGGGTTTTCCTGCCCATAAGATCTGCACGGGATATTGGGTGTTTTGCAGCAAGGCCTCGAAACGTTCTATGTCCCTGGTGATCAGGTCCGCTCTCTTATAACCGGCAAATCGCCTGGCCCAAACTATTGTCAGCTTAGCCGGGTCCAGCAGCTTACCGGTTTGATCGGCCACTTCTTCAAACAATGCTTTTTTTAAAGCCGCCTTCCTGGCCAGATAAGCTTTTTGGTTTTCTTTTTGCCTGGCCTTTTCCAGCTCTACATCTGCCCAATACTTTTTATTCTGGGCATTGGTGATCGCCTCGATCTTACAGGTCTTTTTAAAGCCCCCCCACATTTCTTTTGCTACTTGCTGGTGCTTTTTGGACACAGCATTGGCCTTCTTTGACATCCTCAGCGCCGCGAGGGTATGGTTGAACCAGCCCTGTTCAAAACCCACGAGCTCTTCCACTTTTTTCGGGTCCATATGATGGAAGTAGCTCATTTCGTTGAGGAAATTAGGATCGTTCACCTCGTTGCCCGCCTTTACCGGGGTATGGGTGGTGAATACTAATCTCTCCTTTAGTTTTTTTAGACTGCCGTACTTTTCTAGGAGATAAAAAGCGGCAGGCAACGCATGTGCTTCATTTAAATGATATACCTCTGTTTTATGCCCAAGCGCTTCTAAAAGCTTCACCCCTCCAATACCAAGAACAATGTACTGGGCTATGCGTGTGGCCAGGTTATTGTCATAAAGCTTGTGTGTAGTAGTTTGGGCTAAATGATCATTGGCAGGATGGTCCGTAGAGAGTAGGAAAATGGGGACCGTACCAAATATTTTCGGGTCAAGGTAAAATGCCTTAACCTTGACATTATGACCATGCACAAGCACATCAAGTTCAATATGGGTATCTTCCAAAAAATGGTAATACCGCTCTTGATTTAAAACCCCTAGCTCATTATTGGCTTTTCTTACCTGGTCATAATACCCATACTTCCATAGTATACCTATACCCACCACGTTCTGCTTTAATTCGTACGCGCTGCGCATGTGTGAACCGGCCAAAAAACCTAACCCTCCAGAGTATATTTTCAGCGATTGATCGATGGCGAATTCCATACTGAAATAAGCCACGGATTTTTTATATCCTTCACCGTATCTATAGGGATGTTTTATTTTCATAGGTCTCTTTTTATAGCAGACGCAAATTAAACCCTTACCCCGTATAAAAAGAAGGGGTGCATCATTAATTTATTGTTGTGTAGTAAGTTGAGAGTTATGAACATAAAAGTGCTTTAGCGGTATTGGTTCTATTTTGGCCATTACCTTACACGATCTCATGTATCATCTTGAAAATGTTATCTTTAGCCCTGGTTTAGGAACCCAATAAAAATCACCGATGAAAGGCCTGAAGTTTCTACTTTTTCTGTTCATCATAGGTATATTGATCGTGCTGTTTCTCATGCCCTTTTACTACAGCGATATCAATACACTTATCCGGGATGTTAACGAAGGACAACGTACATTTTCTTCTGTTTGGACTGACTTTAAAGGATATTTCAAGCATGCCGATGGGTGGAACTTGCTCGGTTTCATGTTCCTTGCGGCCTCTATTATGATCATGCACGGGATAGTGGACTACCTGGTGTTACATCGTTTGGATAAGTTCTACAAAGGCAAGTTCTTTTGGGACGGTTTCATGTGGTTCGTAAGGCGGCAGCTCAGTCTCATCATCACCATGATCTTTTTTATGTTTATCGCTAACCTCATGGTGGATTTCTATTCCAACATTCGTATCGCGAGCGAGACGGAAGAAATAGTAGAGGGAAAATACTCGATACTGCTACTGGGCACTAATAAGTTTCTCCAAGATGGGGTCAGTGAAAATGTTTATTTCACCAACAGGATCAACGCCGTAGTAGAATTGTACCAGGCCGGGCTTATAACGGAGATCTTGATCAGTGGCGACAATAGCAAGAAAGACTATAACGAGCCCTTGGATATGAAACGTGGCCTTATGCGTAAAGGGATCCCGGCATCTATCATAAAATTAGACTTTGCCGGGTTCCGTACCTTGGACTCAATTGTGAGGTCTAAAAAACTGGTTGGGAGAAAAAGTCTGCTCGTCGTGAGCCAGGGCTTTCACTTGCAAAGAGCATTGTTCCTCTCTTGGTATTTTGGGGTCGATGCGATCGGGTATGAAGCCAAAGGGAATATGAATTTTTCTATGTTTATCCGGGAGCACCTAGCTGTACCAAAAATGCTGCTCGATATTATGGTACTCAATACCCAACCGACCTATGGCTCCACCGGGGTAAGGAGAAAATTGAACTTTGGACAAAAAGATGTGGTACTGGTATCCTTTATATTGATCTATTTTGGTATCGCGTTTTATGTGTCTTACGATGCTTTTGACTTCGGAAAGAAATCACAAGGAAACGATAAAGCACCGAGTATCCCTGTTAAACCTAAGGCTCCAAAGGCCAAACGTAAGCCCCAGCAAAAGAGAAAGATAACGCGAAGTAAAAGTAAGAAAGGATAAGCATATCAAAAGTTTTAAGTCTTTGGATTTCACTTTACATACATTAATTTCATTAACTTTATTCAATTAATTTTTTAAACTGTAAGGTGACAAAACCCTTGGATCTTATGGCAACAGGTGTAAAGGTTGAGCCCATAATAAAAACTTGGGAGCCAGCACATGTCGTCAAAATCAAATTACAGGGGAGGGGTCATAAAACCACTTCAGGTTATCATGCGTTAGTCTTACAAAAGCTGGCGAGTACTGTTTTTGAAAACAAATTTTTATGCACATGAAGTCTCCAATCGTATCTTTTTTTGTCGTAGCACTGGCGTTAGGTATTATTGACCCCGGGTATTCGCAGGAAATAGAGCCTATCCCTATCAAAAAGTTTTACAAGGATAGGGTAACTCGCAATCTCAAACTTTTGTGTAAGGAGGCTGAATGTATGGATAATATCGTTATCAACGATCGCGGTCTTTACATGTATCCAACCTCACAACGGGTAGACAAACCCGAGTTCATACTCTATTGGCGTGAAATGTCCCATTTCAATGAACTGCTAAAAGAGAAATCGAACGAGGAGATCATCGAGATCCTAAAAAGAAAAGGACAGCGATATTTTCATGGCATTAAAAGTACTCATGTGGACCCCGCAAAATACCCGATCAGTGAATTCGGCGGGTTAAAAGTAGCCATAGACCCGGGACATGTCGCCTCTAACATGGGCGAAGCCATCCTGGAGCGAAGGTATGTGAGAGTGGAAGGCAAACACTTAAACCAAAAAAAGGATATCGAATTTTTTGAAGCCAATTTAGCTTATTCCACATCCTTGAGGCTTAAAGAAATGCTCGAAGACAAAGGAGCGCAAGTAATGCTAACCCATAAGTATGGAAAAAGTGCTATGGGCATCAACTACTATGAATGGTTGGAGACAGATTACAAAAAAGATATTATAGAAGGCTACAAAAGCGAGTGGTATAATCGTGAAAAATTCAATCACCTGATGTCTGGAGATGCGCCTGACTTCGTGATGTTCTATGATGTTTTCAGGAATAAGGATTTTGTAGCTAGGGCCAAAGCCATCAACAAGTTTCGCCCGCATCTTACGGTAGTGATCCACTACAATGCCAGCGAGGGGGGCCAGCGTTATGGGGATAAGTACCTTCCCCCAGTTACTGAAAACTACAGTATGGTATTCGTACCCGGCTCATTCTTGGGTTTTGAAGTGGACGGCGCAGATGAGATCGATCAGCGATTTGAACTTTTGCGGTTATTAGTTTCATACGACTTAGAAGAATCCAATGTTTTTGCGAGTAACGTGATCAAAGAACTGGATCAGCAGCTTAAAGTGGACGCGTTACCTCCTGATAATGGCTTCGAATTTGCTGAAAAGTACGCCATAAAATCTGACCTTGCCGACGGGGTCTATCATCGGAATTTTTACTTGACCCGGGTGGTGAAAGGACCAATTGCCTACACAGAAGCCCTTTACCAGGATAACTTTGACGAGATAAAACTCCTAGGCAAAAAAGATTATACCATTGAAGGCATCCGGACAAGCAGCCGGGTTAAAGATGTAGCACAGGTCTATTTTTCGGCTATTGAAAACTGGCTGGATTATAACAAGGCTTATACCAAAAAACTCGATGCTCTTTTCGAGGACAAATTTGGAGATGAGGAAATATACGAAGCAGAGCTAAAAGAAAATGCCTCGGAAAATGACTAGTGTTAAGTTAAGCCTTAAATGACGTATCGTGTACAGTATGAGCTGTTTTAAGTATTGATCAGTCGGCAATAAGCAAAGGGCAGTCGGCAAAAAAATAGAGGGTTGCCGACTGCTTATTGCAGACTGCTGATTTTAAGAACGGGACTGGAAAAAATAGCTAACGGTCCCATTACACTTAACTTAACACTAGTATCGTGTATGGGGGGAGGTGGTTTTTTATATCATATGAAAAAATCCCTGGAGGGCAACCGGGCCCTCCTCAAGAAAAGGGGACATTTCAACAATGCCAATGATCACGCAATAAGTCGTGCTAAAACGATCCCCAAGTATAAAAAGGCCACTGACCGGCAGTTGCAATACTATAAAGCGCTGGTTTCCCAAGAAAGGAGCCGGCAAACAACAAAAATGATCCTTATTGGCATTTTTGTATTCTTCCTTTTTTCAGCTTTGTTACTGTTCATATTTTTCTCAAATCCTAGATAGAAAATTGTTTCATTTCAAGTACTCGCTCTTAAGCAGGTCATCATTGAAAATTCAAGTGGCGTATGGAGGGGAGACCTCCAGGAGCAGCGCGGCACATCTAAGGCCTGTGCGTAAGCGGCCTATAGGGGCTGGATAGCGCGTTTCGAGGGGAAAATGGGCTTTGTCCCTGGCGCCCTTTTCTTTTGTTTCTTTTTCTTTTGGGAGGGCAAAAAAAATGAAAACCGTGACCCGTCCTAAAATAACGTGAGTTTTGAGTCTAACTACCAAATAATCCATGGTTTAACCGCTGAGAAACGGAGAAGACCGCCGAGTAGGCAAAGGGGAGTTTCACCCCTAAGCCTCTCACAGAACCGTACGTGAGCCTCTCGGCTCATACGGCTCGTGT
>JANQLQ010000103.1 GCA_028280565.1 Fulvivirga sp. | reverse complement strand
AATCCGGGGTATCTTTTGCGGAATCTCTGCGTTACAAAAAGCCTTACGTAGCTATGGCTATGCGCGTTTTTTGCGCCTTGACCTTCCACAAAATCTACGGCCGCCTTACCCATCATTTGAGGCTTGACACGACACTAGTCCGCGTTTGCAACGCGGACCCATTGAGTACCACGGGGCGCTCACGCCAGCATTTGTAATGCGGGTATCCAACGAACACCTTGATCAAGACGACAAACTACCCTTTATACAACCGGCACCAAAGCATTGCTTATCCAACGTATAGCATCAAACCTAATCCCGGGGGATATTTACAGGGAAGGAAAGAGGGGTTTTAGTACTCACCTGGATCAATAATTCTAAAACTTGAGCCTCCCCAAGATGTATCATTAACCCGTATTTTAAAGTTTACTGCATATCACTTAACTCCAACTTTAAGGCATTCGTGCTGATCTGGATCTCTCGAAGGGAAATCCCCAACGAAATGAGCAGGAAAAGCATGCTGGCTCCGAACGTGTATTTACCCCAGAGTTCATTGTTGCTAAAGAGCATAAACATACTCAATACACAAAGAAAGAAGCTGGAGATCCCGAAGATCTGCATGTTTTTGATCAGGTCAAGCCGGATTTTCAGGTTTTTGATCTGCCCCGCTATAATGCTGTGCTGTGGGTTAGCTTTGTGTTTTTTATGCAATTCCCGGATCAAAGTAGCGATAGCTAAGAATCTATTAGTGTAGGCCAAAAGTAATAATGAAATAGCCGGGAAAAGTAAAGCCGGCGTCGTGAGCGTAATGGACATTTCGTTATACGTGTTGAGTTATGGATTATTGGGTTAAATCTTTTGAAAGCAAAGTTAAAGGCTCGAAAGCGGAGAATCTACCCTGCCTTTCGCTTTAACATGATAAATTTTCCGCTCAATGCAAGCCCATTGATTTATCGTATTAGTGTGAGTTTTGGGTTAATAAAGCATCCCAAAACCATTTATTTCCCTGTAAAGTATTGAAGACCGGTCCTTACAGAAGATATGGGGTGATCTCAGCGGTCCCCTCCGTTTTCTCCGCGGTAAAGTTTAAGTGCAATTAAATTCAAAACTCACGTCACACCAGGTCAAAAAGATCTTTCACCCCAATGTTTCGATTCACGGTAAAGCCTTCACCATAGCTGGCCCCGATCGAATGCCCCAGCTCTTTTCCACGGGCTTCTATCATTTTCATAAACTCGGGGGAAGAAATAAAAGTCTCGGGCTCTTCGCTATCCGGGTCATAAAACTGCGACTTAAAAGCGCGTACAGCCTGCATTTTTATTTCCCAATACTTGCTGACGTCCACCACGAAATCCGGGGAGATGAATTGGCTCTGGATGAAGTGATACACTGCTTTGGGTCTCCAGGGCAGCAAAAGCTCCCCGTTTTGGTCCTTTACCTCTACCTTTGCCAGCCCGGACAAGAAAGTGGCGTCCACGGCCAGTCGGGCTCCACGGCCGTGGTCCGGGTGCCGGTCCTTTACGGCATTGGCGAGCAGTATATCAGGTTTGTAAGTGCGTAATGCTCTTACCAGCGCCAATTGGCTATGCCGATCGTTTTGGAAAAAACCATCTTCAAGTCCTAAATTTTCGCGTACAGACAGTCCTAAGATAGAGGCCGAAGCTTTTGCCTCGCTTTCGCGGATCTCGGGGGTGCCTCTTGTGCCTAATTCACCGCGTGTGAGGTCCACCACCCCGACCTTGAATCCTTTATCAATATGAGCGGCCAAGGTACCTGAACAGCTTAATTCGGTATCATCCGGATGAGCGGCAAAAGCGAGTATATCTAATTTCATAGGATCGAATCTAATATTACAAACATATTCATATTCAAGAATTTACAAAGCGTTACAGGAGGAATACAATGGTACCTTGGTATGACAGAACTATTGATTAGTATTATTTCACCCCTTCGGGGTTTTACTGTTGGAATTTTCATAATCTACTGCTGCTATAATACTTTCATCCCTTCGGGATTTAACGGTACAGTTAAACTGACGGCTACGGTTAAACTTGGATTTAAGGCCGTCGCTCACCCCTAAACTCCTAAAAGGGAACCAAACACGCGGTGGATTGCCACTTTAGGTGAGGGTGCGATGGATATGCCAAACTTAACGGCATTAAACCTGGCATATTTTTATACCGAATTTACATGTGCAACAAACGGGCCAGGAGTCATCATGAGCCAATCAATGTTACTACTTCGCTTACAAAAAAATTGAGGCTGCCTCAAAAAAGAGGCAGCCTCGTTGAATATTTACTGTCTAAATAAAGGTTACCCTGCTAATTCCATCTCTTTTGCCTGTAAAAACCTTTCTGCATCTAGCGCTCCCATACAGCCTGTACCTGCCGCGGTGACGGCCTGCCTGTATACTTTATCAGCGGCATCACCGGTTGCAAAGACTCCCTCTACGTTGGTCTTGGAAGTGCCCGGTATTGTCTTCAAGTAACCGGTTTCATCCATTTCCAGGTAATCTTTGAAAATATCGGTATTCGGCTTATGGCCTATGGCTACAAAAAAGCCTTGTATGTCTATGTTCTTATGTTCATTGGTTTGGTTATTGACCACACGCATACCATTCACTGCCTCACCATCACCGAGTATCTCATCTACCTCGGTATTCCATAAAACTTCTATGTTGGGTGAATTCAATACCCTGCTCTGCATGATCTTGGATGCTCGCATTTCATCCCTCCGTACCAAAAGATATACTTTCGGGCACAAATTCGCCAGGTAAGTCGCTTCTTCTGCAGCGGTATCGCCTCCACCCACTACAGCTACTACTTTATCTTTATAGAAAAAACCGTCGCAAACTGCACAAGCAGAAACGCCTTTGTTGTAGTATTCCTTTTCTGAATCCAGTCCCAAATATTTAGCACTGGCCCCGGTAGAAATGATGACCGCTTCGGCCGTGATCTCGTTTTTTTCATCCACCATCACTTTATGAGGATAACCGGAAAAATCTACGGAGGTCACCTGCCCGAAACGGATGTCCGTGCCAAATCGCTCAGCTTGATTTTGGAAGTCGATCATCATCTGCGGACCATTGATGCCCTCCGGGTACCCCGGGTAATTTTCGACATCGTTAGTCGTGGTCAATTGTCCTCCCGGCTGCCCACCGGTCACCATTACCGGTTTCAACCCTGCCCTAGCCGCATAAATAGCAGCCGTGTATCCTGCCGGACCGGACCCAATTATCAAAACTTTTACTTCTTCCTTGGTCATCGTTTAACTTGTTTTCTAATGAATTAACTCTTAATTGCTACAACAGGTTTTCGTTTAGGGTTTGAAACCGCCACATTGTCGGGCGGATTACAATCGCAAAGATAAAAAAATAGGCCTCATTCGGTAATGAGACCTATCGGTAATATCTATTGCGTCATAATTAACCTAAATAAGGTTTCAGGGCTTTGCTTCTAGAGGTATGTCTTAGGCGTCGAATCGCCTTTTCTTTTATCTGGCGGACACGCTCCCGGGTAAGGTTAAATTTCTCTCCTATTTCTTCCAGTGTCATGGAATGCTCCCCGTTCAGCCCAAAATATAAGGTGATGACGTCCGCTTCTCGTTGCGTTAAAGTAGAGAGCGCCCGCTGTACTTCTCTTCGCAGCGAGTCGTTCATCAATTCGTTATCCGGTGTTTCTTCCAGGTCGCTCTCTAACACATCCAAGAGGCTGTTCTCTTCCCCTTGTACGAAAGGCGCGTCCATGGATACATGGCGCCCGGAGATCTTCATCGTATCCACTACTTCCGCCGTGGTCACGTCCAGTACTTCCGCGAGTTCGTCCGGTGACGGCTCACGCTCGTATTTTTGCTCTAGCTCAGAAAAAGTTTTGGATATCTTGTTCAATGAGCCTACCCTATTCAAGGGTAAGCGCACGATCCTCGACTGCTCCGCCAGCGCTTGCAGTATCGACTGGCGTATCCACCATACGGCGTACGAAATAAACTTAAATCCACGGGTCTCATCGAACCGTTGTGCGGCTTTGATCAACCCGAGGTTACCCTCGTTGATCAAATCTCCAAGAGAAAGCCCTTGGTTCTGGTATTGTTTGGCTACTGAAACGACGAATCTCAGGTTGGCTTTCGTCAATTTCTCTAAGGCTAGCTGATCCCCCTCTTTTATACGTTGGGCCAGTTCCACTTCCTCATCCGGCGTTAGCAGATCAACCTTCCCGATTTCTTGCAAGTACTTATCAAGTGACTGGCTTTCCCGGTTGGTGATCTGCTTGCTAATCTTCAGCTGTCTCATTCAGGGCGTTGCGTTAAATTATAAGTAAGATCACAACGATTTTAATGAATTCACCATCAAATGGCAATACTTCAGCCGAAAAATTAACTAGCTTTTTCTTCCTTTTTCTGGGGCTTTGGCAATAGAACTTTCCGAGACAACCTGAATTTACCTGTTTTTTTATCGATGTCGACCAACTTTACCTGTACCTGCTCCCCTACTTCGAGTACACCTTCCATTTTCTCCAACCGTTCCCATTTGATCTCAGAAATGTGAAGTAAACCATCTTTGCCGGGCATAAACTCAATAAATGCACCGAACGGCATGATGGATTTTACGGTACCGTCGTATACTTCACCTACCTCCGGCACTGCCACGATCGCTTTGATCCTTTTCAGCGCATCTTGCATGGATTCTTTATTGACAGCAAAAACACTGACAATGCCATTATGATCATCTTCTTCAATAACCACCGTGGTACCTGTCTCTTTTTGGATCTCTTGGACAATTTTACCTCCTGGTCCGATCACTGCCCCGATCATGTCTTTTTCGATCTTGACGATCTCAGAACGAGGTGCATTCGGTTTAAGATCTGGCTCCGGCTGCTCTATGGTCTTCTTCATTTCATGCAGGATGTGCAGCCGCCCTTCTTTTGCTTGCTCCAGGGCTTGTTTCAGTACGTCATAAGACAATCCATCGACTTTAATGTCCATCTGGGTGGCGGTGATCCCTTTTTCCGTACCTGTTACTTTAAAGTCCATATCGCCTAGATGATCTTCATCTCCCAAAATATCTGAAAGGATCCCGAACTTGCCGGTCTCGCTATCGGAGATCATCCCCATAGCGATACCAGATACCGGCGCAGATATTTGGATACCGGCATCCATCAACGCCAAAGACCCCGCGCATACGGTAGCCATGGAAGAGGACCCGTTAGACTCAAGAATATCGGAGACTATACGAATAGTGTAGGGATTTTCTTCGGGAAGTACTTCTTTAAGGGCTCTCCAGGCAAGGTTACCGTGCCCGACTTCTCTCCTAGCCGGTCCACGATTAGGTTTTACTTCGCCCGTGGAAAAACCGGGGAAGTTATAGTGTAGCATGAATTTATTTGAACCGGAGTACATCGCACCGTCGATCAGTTGCTCGTCTAACTTAGTTCCCAAAGTAACTGTGCTCAACGACTGTGTCTCACCCCTGGTGAACACCGCTGAACCGTGGGTAGAGGGAAGATAATTGACTTCTGACCAAATAGGCCTTACTTCATTCAGCTCCCTGCCATCCAGTCTTTTTTGTTCGTTCAGCACCAAATTCCGGCAGGCTTCTTTTTGGATATTCTTGAAGTATTTGCCGATCAGTGCTTCGTCAACCTCGTCTTCCTCATCGAAGCTTTCAAGAAACTCCTCTTTAACCTGGGAAAAAGCATCGGATCGTTCCTTTTTGTTTTTGATCTGTTCTTGAGCGATCTTGTATACTTTGTCGTATAACTCGCCCTGCATTCTTTCTTTTAGCTCCTCATCATCATTTTCGTGGCTGTACTCACGTTTTTCAGTTTTCCCTGCCTCTTCCTGCAATTCGAGCTGCACTTTGCATTGCTCTTTTATGGCTTCATGGGCGACTTTTATGGCGTCCAGCATTTCATCTTCAGAGGCTTGTTTCATCTCTCCTTCCACCATCAATATGTTATCGATCGTGGCGGCCACGATAAGATCCATGTCCGCTTGTTCTTTCTGCTCCATGGTGGGATTGACGATAAACTCCCCTTCGATCCTTACTACTCGTACTTCGGAGATAGGGCCATGAAAAGGTATATCCGAGACCGCTAGTGCGGAGGATGCAGCTAATGCGGCTAATGCATCGGGCAGTGCGGTTTCATCCCCGGAAATAAGAGAAAGGTTGACCTGCGTATCCGCATGGTAGTCACTAGGGAACATGGGGCGAATGGCCCTGTCCACCAATCGGCTGATCAATATCTCGTAGTCGGATAGTCTCCCTTCTCTTTTCAAAAAGCCTCCCGGGATCTTACCGGAAGAGGCAAATTTTTCTTGATAGTCTACAGAAAGCGGTAAAAAATCAACGTCTTCTTTGGCTTCTTGGGCAGAAACCACTGTGGCCAAGAGCATGGTGTCTCCCATTCTCACTACCACAGATCCGTCCGCTTGTTTGGCTAGCTTGCCAGTTTCGATGGAGATGGTGCGGCCGTCAGGTAGGTTAATTGTTTTGTTGATAACGTTCAATTGCATAAAAATTCGTTTAATAAAATAGAGCGCTGATCATGCGCTCCTGTTAAAAGGAAAAAAGGGAATCCGTTATGATTCCCTTACATGTTATTTTCTTAAGTTAAGTTCCGCGATAATGGCCCTATACCTCTCGATATCTATTTTCTGGAGGTAGTTGAGCAGCTTTCTTCTCTTACCTACTAATTTCAGAAGGCCCTGCTGTGTCGAGTAGTCCTTCTTGTTCTTTTTCATGTGTTCTGTGAGGTGATTGATCCGGTAGGTAAAAAGCGCTATTTGGGATTCAGCCGATCCTGTATCCTGTTTTGCCTTTAACCGACCATGATTTTCAAACAGCTCTTGCTTCTTCTCTTTGAGTAAATACATGACTAGTTAAATGGTTAAAATACATTAAAAATAAAGGTGCAAATGTAGGGACACCGGGTGCAATAAACAAACGTATTTAGGTTATTTTCAAGGGTCGCTTACTTACCTTAGCCTTTATTTTATCCCATATTTCCCGGCCTGCATCTATATCCAATGCCTTCGAATCTTCTCTCACTTGCCATAGCAAGAAAAGCCCTACCGGAAGCAGGACCAAGTTGGACATCCACATTGCCCAGAAGGGGTCCAGCAGGCTTTGTTTGGCATATTTTTCACCTTGCATATTGATCACGTAGGAAATAATAAAAAAAGCAACGGAAATGAGTACCGGCAGCCCTAGTCCGCCTTTCTTGATGATCGCGCCAAATGCCCCGCCGATCAAGACCATCACGAGGCACGCGGCGGACTGGGCCCATATTTTATGGTATTGTATCTCGAACTCAGCTCTTTTTCGTATTAGTTTTTCTCGCTGGGCATTCATCAATTGAAGCTTTGCCTTGACACTTCGTACCCTCTCGGCCGTGGTGTGGGCTATACTCCATGTTAAAGGCCTTTCTTGCAGGAGTTGCAGGACTCGATCATCCTGTTGCCCAGGGTCTTTGCCGGATGAATCACTCTTGGGGCTATTATCAACCTCTTTCTTAGCTTGAGCGGCATAGGTCGCGAGCTTTTGTTGTACAGAATCAAGGTCATGGGATAATTGGGTAAGATTCCGCATTTTACCGATACCTGCAAACCGGTTTTTGCTAGAGCGGACCAGGTCAAAACCGGATACATCTAACAGGTAAGTACTTTTGCTAAAATAACTGCGGGATAAGCCTCCCTTCTCTTGCTCTCTATTTTCATAATTTAGACCATTATCACGATAAAAGTGACCATTAAAGAGTTCCAGTTTAAGATATCTTTCATTCTTTAGGGTGGACATAACGCCCGAATCGGCCAGGGTCACTTTCCCATTGAATTTTGCCTCCCGGTGATCATAGATCATAATGTCTTTAAGGGTGACACCATCATCGTATTTCTTCCCGATCTTAATGTTGAACCCTGGTATATCGCTGTAAAAAACCCCTGCTTGCAGGTCTAAAGCGGGCTTTTTCTGTTTTATATCGTACAACAAGCTGTAGGCATTTAAAGCGGCTTTCGGCACCAGGTAGTTATTGGCATAAAATGCAACAAGGCTCAAGAAACAAACCAAACTGAACATGGGAAGGATCACACGGTTGGGCGAAACTCCTATGCTTTTCAATGCCGTAAGCTCGAAATGCTCGCTAAAACTGCCCATAGTCATTAAGGATGACAGTAAGACTGCCAAGGGTATGGAGATAGGGACCATAAAAATGGCGAACTGGAAAAAGAGTTGTGCTAAAGCTTGGATACCGACTCCCTTCCCAATGATATCATCAAAAAGAACTAACATCTGCCGGCAGAGCAGGAGAAATACGATCACTAAGAATGCCAGCAGCAGGTGTTGAACAAAGGAATGAAGGACTAGTTTGTCTATTTTTTTCACATATTAGGTTGAGCAAAAAGGAGGCCAAAGGTATATTGCTTGTGATCCGGGTGAGTTCCAAAATCCCTCTTTCCTTCCTTGAACATAGCCCCCGGGATTAGGTTTGATGCTATACGTTGGATAAGCGATGCTTTGGTACCGGTTTTACAAAGGGGGGCGTCTTGATCACGGTATTCCTTGGATGCCCGCATTACAACTGCTGGCGTGCTTGCCTTGCGGTACTCAATGGGTCCGCACTGTGAATGCCGACTAGGTCAAAAGGCGTTTCTCACGCCTTTTTCAAGTATTTTTTGCTTTTGCGATTTTGATGCCAGCTTTTAACACGTTCTATGATCACATTATAAAAGTCGGCATCAAACAGGCGAGCGTCGATGCGGGCTTGTCTTAAAAATAATAGTCCAAGTGGCAATAAGATGGCATTGGCAGCCCATAGCCCGGCAGCTGGTTCGACTATATCTTGCTTAGCCCATTTTTCCCCGGTCATACTGATGACGTAAAAGATGATGAAAAAGATAATGGACATAAGCACCGGTATCCCGAGCCCTCCTCGTTTGATAATGGCCCCAAGGGGGGCACCGATCAAGAACATGATGATACAAGCCACGGAGTTGGCCAATATTTTATGATATTGTATTTCAAAAACGTTCCTGTCGCGGTTCATCTTTTTCAGCCGGCTATTGGCGGTTTGCAACTTGCTTTTGGCTTGCCTCACTAAGCTCAGGGCGGTTTGCAGGGCACTTTTATCTGCTTCCTGGTCCACCAAATCGCGAACCACATCGAAACGTGTCTTTACGCTATCCTGCACGGTGGAATCATTGCTATGAACTAGCAGTGTGGTGTCTGTAAAAAGTGTGGTGGTGTCTGTAAAATAAAGTTCAACTACTTTTTCACGGAGGCTATCCAATGTTACTCCCCTCCTTTGCTGTAGCTCCTTACTGGCGATTGATTTAGCCGACCGCTGGGCTAGTTGTTCTTCCAACTGCTTGATACGACTTAATCTTTTGTATTTGTCGTCGGACTCTTCGTTAGATATCTCCTTTTCAGCCTCTTCTTTTTCTTCGTTGGTGCTGAGTTGTGCCAGCGAATCCGCTATTTCGAACTGTCGTTGTTTTTCTTTTAGTCCTACCAGTTCCAATGAATCGTTTTGGTCGCGAAATTCTTTTAAGTAGGATGGAAGCGTCACGGTGTCCTCGCGCAGGTGAAAGTAAAAAGAAAACGGGGCTTCGGAGAAAACTTTCAACCGGCGTTCTAACAAAAGGTGCTCCATCGAGTCAACGTCTACACTGAGCTGGCTTATGTTCCTCATGATCCGGTTCCCTTCAAAAAGGCTCTTGTCGGTCCTGTCCATACCAAAGGAAGAGAGATCCAGTACATACTCACTTTGGCTAAAGCTGCTCCTGGATAGCGTCTCGTTCTTGCTTTTTTTAGCGGCCTTGCCATCGGTAGTATTTTCAAAATAAAAGTGGCCGTTGAACAGTTCTAATTTCAGGAAGCGGTCGTCCAAGATCGTGTACATGGCACCGGAGTCGGCCAGCGTCACTTTTTTGTTTCCATTTTGGTTCCGGTGGTCATAAATTATGATATCCTCCAGCGTGCGGCCGTCTTTATGTTTCTTATTTACTTTAATACTAAAATCCGGTATGCCATTGTAAAAAGCGCCTTGCTTAAGGTCGAGGGCCGGTTTTTTTTGTTTTATGTCGTATAGTAGGCTATACGCTTCTAACGCTGACTTCGGCACGAAATAGTTATTGGAATAAAAGGCTATTACGGTAAGGCCCAGCACAAAAATAAAAATGGGAAGTAGGGCCCTCAGCAGCGAAATGCCGGCACTCTTGATCGCGGTGAGCTCAAAATGTTCTCCCAAATTGCCAAATGTCATCAAAGATGAGAGCAGGATCGCCAGCGGGATCGCTATCGGGGTCATGAACACGGCAAAGTGGAAAAACAGCTGTGCCAACACGTCCCATCCCAAGTCCTTTCCTACTATGTCGTCAAAATACTTAAGCATGTGCTGGGTCAGCAGGATAAAAACGACGACCAAGAATGTCAAAAAAAATGGTCCTAAAAAAGAGGACAAAATAAGTTTATCTAGCTTCTTCATTGCGATATTCTACCCCAAAAAGAAAGCCAAAATTACCAGGAAAAGTTCAGAAATTATTAACCGCCAACGGTTTCTTTCAGATTATCCACCAAGCCGCTCCACAGATCGTACAATTCTTCGGTATCATCCATGTCGGAATAATCCGAAACTTTCAAAAATACAGACTGGGTCAGCTCGTTCATTTCCAATCGTAACTCAAAAAATGCCGGGTCTTCTGTGTCTTCTTCGCTAGAAGGGACAAACTCGAATTTCACATAATTATTCGTCCTGTGAGATACGAGCTTGGCTTTATGATCTTCATCGTCCCAAATAAAATTAAAAACCTTATCCTCATCGATCATCACATCGTCGGCCATCCATTGAGCGAGGCCGCTGGCACTGTACAAATAAGGGTAGAGCATTTTTTTTGACGCCTTGATCTCGAAATCGGCGGTAAACAGGTATTTACTCATAATACTGATCTTAAGTTTTACTTGGTGCTGTGCAGACACCCAAACCTTGAGCGTACTAGTGATCTTCCGCTCAAAATCTTTCTTCACTACCCTCAAGGCCAGTCAATAATCGTTTTTAAGTTAGATTTTTTTTACCATAAGGGCAAAATAAATAAAAATTAAAAAGCTATTGCATTATAAATCTCAAACTTAGTAAGTTTGCGCTCCGATTTTGAGTCGTTCCGCACTAACAACGGTTGACTTCAAAAAATGTTTGACTTATTTATTTAACTTTTGAGGCCAAATACGGAATTTAGCGGCCCATAGGGCGAGGTAGCTCAGCTGGTTAGAGCGTCGGATTCATAACCCGGAGGCCGGGGGTTCAAGTCCCCCCCTCGCTACTTGAAAATCAAGCAGTTACGAATAAACGTAACTGCTTTTTTATTTCATGTAAAGCATATGTACAACAATTGGCATTTTTATTAGAACGAAAGAAAAGAGGGCCGCTTGAGCTGTTTATGGCTCTGCTTCCCTCTTTTCTATATCTGGTAAAATCACGGGTTAGCCAGCTTGATTGACAAGCTTCTTATACGCGATGGGCTCATGATTATCATTAGTGGCTGTTTTAATCGCACGAGTATTATCATTCGCTGTAATTTGACAGATTGGTTCTGGTGAGGGCTCTTTGGGTATAATAATAAGTTGACTTTTGAGTGCATCCGCCCAGCAATATAAATGAAAAGCCGTTGGGCTTCTCACGCCACACTCCCAATGACTGACCAGCCTATCGGCAACACCTAGTACATGATTAAGCTGATCTTGGGTGATGCCAAGCCTCTTTCTGCGCTCAATCAATTGTTTTACAACATCCCCAAGAAAGTCAGTCCTTACCTTATGTGGATAATCAAATTTTATATGCGTGTATATTCCTTTCCGTTTTTTACTGGCATATATCCATAAGTTGAAAGGCGGGGAATTTATACTGACACATAGAAGGTTTCCATATTAAAATGGACGGTAAGGGATAATAAATACAATTGGGTGTAATGTCTTTAATTTTTAATAACTCTAAACTTTTTAACAAGAATGATACATCTTAAAACACAAATGGTATAGTATTAAATTTCTGTAAGCGTCTGAAATGAGCTTTTTACCACCTTCTTAAGCCATTTACGGTATCATTTATTCTTCTAAACAAGTTATTCGATTCCAGTTCCGATTGTACGTTGAGGAGATAAGATTTTGGATTCTCCTTGAGTTTAAGACGTTCCTTTTTCACTTTATTGGCCGCAGAAACCAACCCAAACAAAATGCCTGCGCCAATTCCAAGTGATTTATACTCAGCAGGAATTAAGTCTGACAATGAAGTTATTGTCGATGGAACTGAAATCGTTAAAAATGAATTCACTGTTTCTACTCTATGACTTGCGTAAGCTTTTTTTAAGTTCTCCGTCTCTTTACCTATTTTCTTACTATGATAGTTCAACGAGTCTTGCATAGCTTTTTGACTTTCTATTTCTGGCAGTTTTTGGCAGAGTTCATTTACAGAGCTATAGAAGGCAAGTCTTTCGTCCACATATCTCTTTCTTATTTCCAAGATCTTATCTAGCGGGACATTATTAATGTTTTAGGAGAAAAATTATTTATCAATAACGTTCCTAATTTATATTCCATTTCTCCTTGATAGTCAGAAACAATAGACGGTTCAAAATAGATTGATGAACTAAAACTCGATTCCATGTCAGTTACAATTGGCATTATTTGTCGATGAGAAATTGACTTAGCCAAGAAGGCCATGTATAATAACCCAATTTCATTATCAATTTTGATCCAATCTTCATATTCATGTCGGCCAGAAATAGCAAGTCCAATATCAAAAAGCCTTTCTTTTAATCTTTGGTCAAGTTTCTCAATATGCAAATAGGTACCTGAAGTTTTGACTAAATCACGATAGAAGCCTGCTCTGTGTTCGTAATAATCCAGATATCTCTTTCTGTGGTGATGCATGTCATGGAAATATCTGTCATTAAAAAAGGTATCAGTTTCAATGATCCGTTCTAAATCACGTAAAAATTGACTAAATGTATTTGAAATCTCCCAATGATCAGGTGAATGGTCATCTATGAACCCAGTTTCATATTTAATCTTAATTATCTCTTCACTGTCTTGCGGGTCAACAGTAGAGGGGACAATTCTTGATATATTGTCATAATACAACAAAGCATGCTTAATCCAATTTTTGTTGGTTAAGTTAATATGGGGGTAGTAAAGTGCTCGACCAAAACTCATTTGCGTTTATTAATTACAATAATTAGCTAGATGTCCGTTGTAAAACACGGTAAATTTATTACAGCTTATATCGCCATTTTTAAATTTTTTATATTGTATTATTAAATTATCTAATGCAGATTTTTCTGCAGTACCATCTTGATAATTGTTACTTTTCATATTTTGTATACACGTCTTTACTTCTGCTTCATCTATACCACAACTTTTAAATAGACGAGTAGAACAACAAGATTGTACACTAAAGATTAAGACAAAAATTGCTCCTATTAATTTATTTGAGAACTTAAATTTCAGCATCAGTTCCATAGATAGAGTAGTTATACCACATATTTCCAGATAAATCCTGAACCCCAACACCATGTCTTGTTCCGTTTGGGTAATGGAGAGGTCGAATAAACGATTGTTCGATTACCCCTAATTGATCATCCTTATTACCCTTTAGTAGAAATGTTATTGCCGATAAGAGTTCTTTTCCTAAAACTATTCCAGCCGCGGCTGCAGGTGTAATAGTGGCACTTGCTACAGTGGCAATTGAATTTGCCACCTTGTCGATTCTCTCGTTTGTTAGAAATTCGTCCATTCTAGTCCCTAATTCTCTTATGTCCTTATCACTTTCAACAGCTAAAAGAAACCAATCTAAGCTTATCGGAATTTCCGTACTTCTAAAAACGATTCTGCCAGTATCTCCAAAAGTAAAAGTATGTCTATCGGGAATATTTTCGATGTTTATTGTTTCCCATAGACCCAATACACTAACTGCTAGAGACTTTACAATTTCCCTTCTTTCCTCAACTGTATCACTATTCATAAGGCCTTGCGCCTGTGGTAGTGATAGCTGTCTATCAGCAACAAAGCTATGGAATCGCACTTCTGCAGAACTTAACCATTCCCTGTTATTGTAAATAGTAACTTTCTCAAGGCTTAATGCAAAAAAACTCATGATTATTAGATTTAATTATAAAATTTAGTTTTAAAGAACGAATAATTTTCTTGCTCAAAAAATACCCAACGTTGGGTATTTTTCAAGTCATTGCTGTGTCAATAAGTAATTTTAACAGTCTAGGATAATTCTTTCTCATCCAAAAATTGAAAAGGAAACTATATGCATAAAACAATCGAAAATAATTCTGTCATTCTCATAGACCCAGAGGAAGAGCCCAAAGTTGTTGCTGCACTCATGGAGAACATGAACGCTT
Source organism: Fulvivirga sp. (assembly GCA_028280565.1). GTDB lineage: Bacteria > Bacteroidota > Bacteroidia > Cytophagales > Cyclobacteriaceae > Fulvivirga. Next base: position 17,288 of record JANQLQ010000103.1, on the reverse strand, counting down.
TTGTGTCTATCAGAACAGTGGAGATCATGACCACTCTTGATAAAATGACACAATACCGCGAACGCAAAGAGGGGCGTTTCCCACAGCTAACCCCGTTGACACATCACGGTAAGCGCAAAGCCTATCGTATCAACGATCTTAAGGATTACCTGAACGATCCACAGAATTATAAATCATAAAAACATACGAGGGGTATTTTTGCTTGGTGGGCAAATACCCCTCTTTTTTAGAGGGTTAAATATGAAACACACGATTATTAAGGACGAAGAGATTAATTTGGAAATAATTAATGAAGCCAGTCTCGCAATAGCTGAAATTATTCAACAATATGGCGATATGTACCTACCTATTTTTATTAGGTTATTGAAAGAAGCAGAAGAATATAAAAATCGCCAATCTTATAAGGAAATCGCTTTACAGATGCTCTCAAATAGGTCATAATGTATCCCGAAGATTGGCAGTAAAACGGTAACCACGCTGTCAATCATCAAAAAGACATGGATGTATACAAAAATACCTCACAACTAGATTATTTTGTGTAAGTGAGCGATTTATTGATCATAAGAATACCTAAGGTTGGGTATTGACCCTCTCTCTTTTATATTCCAATTTTAGCAATTTAAAATCATGCAACGAGCATGACAATTTTTTTTTGAGAAAGTATCTATCAAAACAAAACCAAACCAAAAAATATGTTTTCAAATCATTCACAAACAAGAAAAAGTTAAAATAATTATTTAATTTATTTATATTATATAATATTAAAATTCTTTTTAGGAGTTTACGATAAATGAATTGCTTCTAGTAGTTAAAAAATCAAAAAATGAAAACACAAAATGCCCGTTTATTTGGGGTAATATCCTCACTGCTAATATTAGTAACAATATCGTCATACTATTTCTACTTAAAAGGCGAAAATCTTGGAGTAAAAGAAGGTTACAAAATAGGTCAAGATGAAGGCTATATATACGGAAAAGCCCACGGTGATTCGATCGGTTATATCAGGGGGTTCAATACAAAATACGAAGACTTAGTAAAGTTGGATAGTGTTTTCAGATTGATGGAGTATCATTTTCGACCTGACGTTAGCAGTGTTGATATAATTAATTCCATGGCTACAATAAGATCTGGGAAAGAAAGTTATCGAAGCTTTAAGGAATTTATGGATGAAATCAATAGGGAATTAATTGATTTTATGTACAAGCATTTAGAAATGTCGCCTGTAGACAGGAAAAGATTGTGGGATTGGTATGAATCGAAAAGTTATAATTTAAATAAAATTTATTTCGCTGAGTTAGTTGATTTAAGTGGACGCAAAGAAGTAAAATCGAATGACATATCTGTTTTCGCTGGAAACTATAGTAATGTTGAAGACCTAGAAAAAATCTTATCTAAAAGTCTATGTGCCTTTACGAGTTCAATAATGACTAAGACATTAGAAGCCCCAATTTCTTCCTTATTTGTCAAAAATAGCAGTGATAAATTATGTTCATATTTGGTTTCGGGTATTTCAAAATCTGTGATTAAATCTCTCAAACAAAAGGCTATAATACAGGATTACAATGTAATTACAGTTGAGTTGGAAAGAAGTATCAAAAATAATATTGCGGAATATGCGTCACTCGAGGTTAAAACAAACCAAAACTTTTCACAAACCTTTAATCGCGAAATGTTTAAGGATTATTTGATAGCTTTTACATCAACAGCATCCATTTCTGTCTATGCTGAACATATAAACAAGATTGGTTATAGGTTACACCAGAACTTTCACTTAAGGGTGGATAATTTGAAACGAACAATTGAAATTATACTTCCGGAACCAGAAGTTCTTTCAAGTGAACCAAGTGAATATCTCATTAAAAATCTTGAAAATGGATGGTTTATTAAAGCTGATAAAAATAAAATCAACTATATGAAAAAACAAACTGCACAAATTCTAAAAGAAAAAGCCTTGAATGCAAAAAACATTTCGCTTGCCAACAAAAGTGCTGAAAACTTCCTTAGAACGATTTTTAAACCAATCGCTTTGTCATATCCGGTTCCTTATGATGTAATGATAAATTTTCAAGGGCAGAACGAGATTAAGAGATTACAATTCTTCGAATAACTAATTATTATGAATGTTTTTCACGTGCTTGCTGGAGCTAACAAAGAAATATTAAACGCTTCATCTCGAACTGATAGGATAAAAATTGCCGGACTTGGTTCTTTAATTTTGATACCGAGCACAATGGGCTTTTTTTCCATGTCTTACGCTGTATCCACACTTACCAATGAAAGCTGGATATATTATAGCATTGGAGCTGCTTGGTTTTTTACAATTTTAATAATTGATAGGTTCATAGTCTCTGGTTTTTTTAAGTCAGATATGATAACTGCGCAATATTGGATAGCAGCAATGGTAAGAATAATTTTTGCTGTACTAATTGGAATCGCTGTTTCCCATCCAATGATATTACTATGGTTTGGAAAATCTCTGGAAGAACAGATGTACAAAGATTTAGAAAAGCAAAAAAGTGCATACAGGATTGAAAATCAAAAGAAAAAGGAATCGCGAGATAAAAAGTTCAGAGAAATTGAAAATAAGAAAAACTGCTATGAAAAGTTAATAACATATGAAAGAAACGGAATTCAAGCTGATTTGGATTGCGGAGTATCATCTGGAATTAGAAATAAAATAAATGGAAAAAACCCCTACACTGAAGGGTTTATTAAGGATTTAGATAGTCTCAAAAAGCAATTAAGTAAAATTGATATAGAAAATAGATTTCAAGATTCGGTCGACATTGTCGACATGAATAAAAAAGTTGAGAGTCTTGAAAATAATTTTAGCAGAGATTATTTAAAGCGTGTGCAAAAACTTGAAGAATTAGAAAAAGACCCTGAAAGCGGTGGACACGTTTCTCTTGTTAAATTGTTCTTGATGCTCTTCTTCATTTTTCTAGATACGTTGCCAGTTTCGTTAAAGCTATTTACAAGTATTTCGTCATATGAATCCTTGGCATTTAAGGAAACCAAAATAATTGATAATAAAGTAAAAGCTGATATAAAAATACATCAGGCTTATGCGGATTCTTTATACGAAAGTAGCCAAAAAGTAAAGCAAGAAACTAATCAGAAAATCTGTGAAATTAAATCAGTATTTAATCAGACGTTTGATTTTATGAAAATATTAGATGATTCAGTTGAGGAATATGAAACGACTATAAATAAGATGACAAAGAATCTGTCTAAAACAAAAAACAAGAAAACAAAAGAAGAGAAACGAAAAGCAATTGATAAGTTGGAGAACCTGTACCAAAAAAGCATAGAAATTACAACGAAAAAAATGGAAGAATTTCTAAACAAACAATATGAGCAAAAATCGCCTAATTGACCAACTTGAAAAAATACAGGCTGATAATAATAAATACATAAAGGAAACCACAAAAAAATATTTGGAGGAAGGAAGGAAAAAATTCTTCGATCAACTAAAGAACAACCCTCCGGAGAAATCGATTGTGGAAGAACCAATAAGAAACTGGATTTTATATCCTTTACTATTTGCTATTGTTTTTGTATTGGTTTTTGTTCTTTTTAAAAACGATGATTCGAATATAAAGGAGGTAAATTATGATAAAATTGCTGATATTCTAGAAAATGTGGAGAAATATGACGAACAAATTGTAACTATTAAGGGCACTCTGGTTCGTGCGAATATGAACAGTTATTATATAACCTCAAATGCAAAAGAAATACATGTAATTCCAGCAGAACACATGTATGATAAAACAAAAAAAAACTATGTTTTAACTGGTAAGTATCTCAAAGATTATTTCGTTAATAAAATTAATGTCGGAGCAATTATAGAGCAAAGGTAATCCCACTTTTCTCAGGCTAAGTTTGAATCTACTTTTTTTTAAAAACACAATTAAATAATGCGGGTATCTAACGAACATACCAATCAAAACGGCAAACTTCCCCCTATAAAATAAACTGGTCCGTGTTTGTAACGCGGACCCATTTAGTACTATAGGGCACTTACGCCAGCATTTATAACTAACCGGCTGAAGCCGGTAGATTTGGTTCCGCCTGAAGGCGGCTAAAGTCAAGTGTTAATGTTAAAATTGTCATCCTTATCTTCAAGATCTTGGTTTTCAATGTATTGAATAATCACCTCGTCGGTCACATTGCCACTAGTCACGACAAAATAGCCCCGAGCCCAAATATGCTTTCCCCAAAACTGACGCTGTAAATGTTTGAACTAGAACAACAGCTTATGGGAGGTCTTCCCTTTCTGATATTGCAATAGTTTACTTATCGAAAGCTTAGGGGGCACAGAAACAAATAGGTGAATATGATCCTTAGAAACATGCCCCTTTATAATTTCAACCTCATTTGCCTTACATATTTCGCGTATCAATTCTCTTGTTCGCTCAGCTACCGCTCCTAATAAAACTTGTTTGCGATATTTCGTTACCCAGACCAAATGAAATTTTAAATCATAAAGAGTGTGTGAACCTCGACGATAGTTTTGCATAGCGAAATATCGCAAATACTAAAGTCTTCGTCTAAAGGCGAGGGATTTTCTCCCATTCCCAGAAGGTGACATTAAAATCAATTACTTAACGAATGACAATTTTTATGGCAAATTCCGATATAACCCTGCCAGAACATCCCAGGGAATTTTACCTGCTAACTCCACCCAACGGTTCGCAGGATCCAGACTTTGAGAAAAGCGTGTCTCAAATCCTGTAATGACCAGTTGGCTTTGACTTGTATAAGGCCTGCCTGATGCACGCCTTTTGGAGGTCTTCTTCATTTTTGCTTGCACTTTGCTCCCTCAATACCAGCAAAATTCCTCCTCTAATAAAACTTAAATCCAGATTTTAGGCTTTATCAGCAAACCCTACTTAGAGCACGAAACTTTACGTTTTGTGCTTTTTTGTTTGAAAGTGTTCAGAATAAAGTGTAGTTGTAAGGGATTATTTATTCTACTCTCTATTTTTTGCAAGGTTAAATAATTGACTTCCCTCTAAAAGGGATTTTAATCTCCTTTCCTGTTCAGTCAGATTGAGTTTGAAGTAGTTCAAAGTGCAGTAATATTGGCTAAGATATGTAAGCACGACAGTCCTATGATCAGTTCAGGACCTATTTGTTAAGTTGCACATTCTATTCCTCAAGCATAAATGAGCTTACTTTTTGGCCCAGGAATATTCCTGCCTTTCAATTTCGCAGTTTCAATCCATTCATCAATGATCAATTCTACATTGGATAAAGCTTCATGATATGTCGAGCCATCAGCCATACATCCTGCTAATTCCGGCACTTCTGCAATGTAGGCTGCGTCTTTTTTGCCCAGTATATTATGATCTCATACTTATGATTATTTTTCATCGTCATCTAACTTTAGTTGATACTTCACTATTATGTTTCTAACCTGTTTGACCTGGTAAGGTTGCTTTTCCTGATTTTGATTGTATGTTCAATATTTCTTCTATTCCTTCTTGGGTTAAAACATGATGACTGCCTTTAATTCTTTCTTCAAACCCTTACCGTATCAATAAATTCCTTAACTCTTCAAAATCAATATTTCTATCGGAAGTTCCACTGAGTATTTTAACCAGGGGTTTTTTATGTTTACCCATACGGACAAATCTATTCAATATGTCCAGATTTCATCTATCTTTCCCGGGTTCTATGTTGACGGACCTCTCTCGATCATATTTTTTTAAATTGCTAATAGATTTACAATGACAAAAAAGTTAAGATGAAAAGTTCATCGATCACCTTATGGCACTCTATTATCTGAAGATGCTAATTGTGGATTTGATAAAAAATACAACGAATAGTTGCAAAGTTTTGAAGTCGCAATAACAAACGTTAATATATCGTGCAAACCTGGAAAGAAAAGATTCTATCACTCGTCCCTCACAGATATTTGAAAATCAAGCAGTTACGAATAAACGTAACTGCTTTTTTATTTCATGTAAAGCATATGTACAACAATTAGGATTTTAGTAGAATGATATGAAAAGAGGGCAGCCATAAGCTGTTCCTGGTTCTCCTGCTCTCTTTTCTATGTCTTGTATTGGGATGTACTAACCTTACTGGCTGACGCGCTTCTTATATGCTACTGGCTCATGATTATCTTTTGTAACCCTTTCGACATACAGGTATTGTCATTGACCACAACCTTACAGGTTAACCCCGGTGAATGCTCTTTGGGTATAATAGTGAGTTGACTTATAAGAGCGTCCGCCCGGCGGTACAAATAGAAGGCTGGTGGGCTTCTCACACCAGCCTTCCAATGGCTAAAGAAAAACGAGAAAGAAATAGATCCGGATAATCAAGGGAGTGTCGGATAACTCTCATTTGCCAGGTCAAGTAACACTGTTACATAGAAGGGTTTTAAACCTTCTTAATAAGTGACCCACCCCTTCTCGTTATAATCAGCTACTAAAGCCCATACATTAAATTTTAATTACTCTTTTGTATGTTATACCATCTGCACTCTCGGAGATGAGCAGGTAAATGCCGGAGGCCAGGTCTTTCAGATCAAATACGACTTCTTCTCCCCTTTTTTCACCCACTAAAACCTTCCCGGTGTAGTCTGTTAAGTAACTTTTTGATTCTTTTGGAGTAATCACTTTTAGCGCCCTGGTGACGGGGTTGGGAAACAACTGAATATCCGAACCGGGTTGAATATCATCAACAGATAGAACGGTCTCTCCCGAAGCGAAAGAAACCTCATTGGTGTAGCCGGAGTTACCGGTGGCATTAAAGGCAGCCACTCGATAGGAATAGGATTCACTATCCTGGGCGGTTTGATCTGTATAACTGGTATTATTGACAGACGTCCTGGCTATTTCTTCAAAATTGTCGGATCCTGTTCGCCTTTCAATGACAAATCCATCTTCCAGGTCTCCGTTATCTGTCCATGACAATGCTATGCTGGATGGGTTTACCCGGTTGCCTACCAAATCGGTCGGAGCTCCAGGAACGTCTACTTCAGATGCTACTACCGTAAAATTACGATCGTTTACATTGAAGAATACATTGTTTACAGCCTTCACCATGATCCTGGCCTCTGATGTGGCAATATTAGGTAGCTTGACTGTAGCCTCTCCGTCGTTGGCAGTACTTTCTGCCAGCACAATGTCGAACTGCTCACCACCATCCGTAGCGTAAAGAATCGTTACGTTTTCGCAGTTTACAGGAGCAGCGTTCGTATTGGCTACGTCCCATTGCACATTCACGTTGCTGAATCCGTTATACGATGGATCATCAAAGACAGTCGTTACTACAAAAGGTCCCGCTTGGTCCGTTGAAGAAAAAGAAACAATATCCATCGCAATACCCGGTCCCAAGGGGCTATTATCCCGCACAGTCACCACAAAATTCAGATCCCGTGTCTTATGGGGTATTACCTCATACCTTGAAATGTCATCACTGCTTCCGATCTGATTGACAAGGATCGGCAGATCTCCATTCGGTACAGACAACAGCTCATTATTAAGTACACGATTAAGCTGGGGGAAAAACCTTCGGTTATCAGTTGTCGGGTCAAAACTCTTAAACAAGGGACCATCCCCTTCCCATGGAACGTTAAAAAATCCAGGTACAAATTCGTCAGGATTGGTGCTCTGGTCATATTGTTCCCAACTGTACGTAAGTGGATCTCCATCTGCATCGTTTCCTTCGGCTTCCAACACAAATGGTGTATTGACAGGGATGACAAACCCTCCCCCAGGAACGCTCACTACGGGAGGTGTATTCCCGGTCTCAATAAGCTCAGCACACCCCGTACGCTCGGCGCCCTCTATGATTTGAATGATAGAACCAACATGAAAATAAGGAACCTGAACCGGTGCACTGGGTTTCATAATAGTTTGCCCATTAGCGATTTCAAAACGAGTATCACGTTCACTAGCAGCTCGTGCATTAGAATGATTGGCGCCGAATTGATGGCCCATTTCATGCGCTAAAATTAAGGAAACGTCTCCCCGACCATCGCTCCTTTGAAATGAAACCCCATATCCTTTAAAATCATCTCGACAAATAGATAACACATGTGCTATCCCTCCGGAACCTATTGCCAATAAATGTCCGATATCAAAATTTTCACTACCGATGATATCGGTAATTACGTTGTGATTTGATTCACTAAATATACTTCCACTGGTAAGTATAGGATTTTCTTCTGCTGTAAGGAAAATGAGCTGGTCGTTGTTTTCCACCAATTCAAAAGTAATACTTGCATCTCGTTCAAATATACCGATCACGACATCCAGCACGGATACGACACTGCTGAGCACTTCCTCCTTGGTTCCCCCGATGTATTCTGAGTAATCATGACCAGCGACAATCGCAATACGGTATTTTCTTAACACCTCGCCGGTAGAAAAGGGTGTAAAATCGGCCGGCGACTGACTCACTCGCGATGTATGATCCGATGACCGGCTTTGCATGGCGCCAGGTGGTAAGTGCTCTTCATGCTCGCAAACGAAATGCGGCTCTTCGCTATCGAAAGTGCTTAAATAATCCTTTTCGAAATAGCTCACGTAGCGGTTAGCAGCCCTGCTTTGCGGTTTCACAAGATAAGTTCCATGCTTGCTAAATACGGCCAGGTTTAATCCATTTGCCCCAACATTACCCCGTACGAGTTCTCCTTGTCCGTTGACGCCTTTAAAGGTCTGTATGTTGGGGTATTTTGCCTGGAGCCCGGGAGCCATGACATGACTAGGTACTACTTCAAACACCTGCTCTCCTCCCGAGGGATGGGGAATAGAGACGTTTGTAGTACCTTTCGATCTAAGTTCATTGAGAACAAATGAAAGTGCCTCTTTATTGAGCGTTTTTCTATTGGTTTTGATCGCACTCCACTGATCGGAAACCCTGGCATTGGTTCGTTGTTCTTGCCAGAGACTACTTTGAGCTTCCAACTTTTGAGAAATCAAAAAGGCAAAAAATATTGTAAAGACGATAACAATCCTTTTCATAATGTTTTGTTTAATGGTTGATCTTCTTCAATTCGTTTTTCCGCCATTACATTCGCATATTTCATTGGTGTGGTTTTGATCTTGTGAACCACACACGTAATGTTTGAGTAGATGCATTCAACTTACCATTTATCTGTCCTTACAGATTAACACCTTTATGTACAGGCCTTGGCAGTTGACTGCTGATTGAATAGAACAACAAAAAAGTTAATCAATACAAAAAATCACTTGTAAATTTATCTGCATTCAGAGACTACATCCAGTTTTGCCGGGTGAACGGAATATCTGGTGAGTAAACACACCATATTCTAAAGTAGACTGCTTGTTACGCGGAAACCACTGGTGAAATCGTTAGAAGGCGTCTAAACATTTGCAGACCGGGAAAATGAACTGATAGTTCAGGTGGATAATTCGGGTGAAGCAGAAAAGATCAGCCTGCTGGGTTACTTCACCGGATAGCAAAACACAGTTGATCCAAATCTTCATTTTCATTTGACTTTACTAAAAATCCTGTTTACTCACCCAAAGGGTCGTTGGCCCGTTGAGCAAAGGTTTGATGTCTCACAGCTGGTAGATTTACAAGTTTAAATAGTTAGCACAGATACAACCTAAGAAAAACTAAACCCTCACATGATCAAATCTGCTGAGCTCCCAGGCTTGTATCTATCATTCCTTACAACGATTAAATGATGAAAAAAAAACTTTTACTCTTATGTCTTATTTGCGTATTTACTCTCCGGGTATGGGCCCAAGACCAAGGCCGTCCCTTTATTACTGAATGGATAGTAAATGGAGGAGATTCCGTTACCATTGGGCTCAATACGGAGCGCTATTATGATTTTAACTACCTATGGAAATCGGCCGATGGGATAACAGTAGCCGCTGGGACCCATACTTCAACCAATGGTGATTTTGTGACCTTTTTTAACCGTGGTGGAATACATACCCTGGAGATCACAGGCACCTTCCCGCATTTTAGAGATTATCCCAAAGAGCAGCTATCAGACGTACTGCAGTGGGGAGACATTGCCTGGGAAACCATGTATCATAGCTTTCTGGGCTGGAATGGCACGGGCTTTAGCGCCCTGGATGCACCAAATCTAACCAATGTATCTAACATGCGCAGTGCTTTTAGGGATGCTTCATCGTTCAATGCCGACTTGAGCCAATGGAACGTGAGCAATGTGTCTTTGATGTCCAAGATGTTAGATAATACCGCCTTAAGTATTCAGAATTATGATAAGTTACTGACCAGTTGGTCGCAACAGGAGGTACAGCAAGGTGTTACGCTGGGGGTTGAAGGGCTGATGTATTGCGACGGCAGGGAGGAAAGAAACAAGCTGGCCAATGATTTTGGATGGCTATTTGAAGGTGACGTCAAGTGTAACCGGCCCTTCATCACTTTATGGACCGTCGAAAGTGGGCAAACCATCCCCATCGTGCTTAATGAAGCATTGGACGATGAATTCAACTTGACATTTGGATTTGATTTGGCCTATGATTTTGACTATACCTGGAAAGCAGATGACGGAACGGTGGTCTCCGCTGGAACTCATACCTCACTAGATGGCCTTTTCGAGACCACTTTTACCAGCGGTGGAGAATACACGCTGGAGATTACCGGCAGTTTTGCACACTTCCAGGGATACCCCAAAGATCAACTGCTGGATGTACTACAGTGGGGAGGCATTGAATGGGAAACCATGGCGCTAAGCTTCCGAAGCTGGCCAGGGAGTAGCTTCAGCGCCGAAGACCCCCCCGACCTGACCAACGTAAAGAGCCTGGCCCTGATGTTTCGGGAGGCCACTAATTTCAATGGGGATATCAGCCATTGGGATGTCAGTAACATCAGATCGATGGCTAGCATGTTTGAAGATGCTACGAGTTTCAACCAGGACCTGTCTTCATGGGAAACCGGGAACGTCGAGGATTTTACAGAGACTTTTTTTGAAGCGGACCATTTTGAGGGCGATGGCTTATCGGAGTGGGACATCAGCAGTGCATCTGAAATGGACGATATGCTGAGTCGCTCCAATGTGACGGAAGAAAACTACGACCTATTGCTTACCAATTGGTCACAACAAGCGGTACAGCCTGGAATCACATTAGGCGCCGGAGGGCGGAGTTATTGCCAGGGTGAAATAGATAGAAATCGCCTGATCAACGAGTTCGGGTGGACTATTTTGGGGGATGCCAAGTGTTCGGCCTTCGTAACTACCTGGGAGGTGGAGCAAGGAAATGAGATCAGCATAGGCCTTAACCCGGATTTCACGTACAACTTTGATTACGTATGGAGGGACTCTCTTGGTGTAATAATGACACAAGGTAACCACACCTCTTCACAAGGAGCTTTCATCACTCAATTCTCTGCGGGAGGGATTTTCACCCTGGAGATTGCAGGGGAGTTTCCACATTTGATGAATGATTACCCCAATGGTAAGTTATTAGATGTTAAACAATGGGGGACCATTCAATGGAAAAGCTTTCATAGAACCTTTCAGAGCTGGTCGGGAAGTTCTTTCAGCGCCAATGATACGCCAGATCTACGCCTTACCACTGACATGAGCCGTATGTTCAACCATGCGTCCACTTTTAATGGTGACCTGAACAGTTGGGATGTGGGTAACGTAAAGAATATGAGTTACATGTTCGAATTTGCCTCTCGCTTTAATCAGCCCTTAAACCAATGGAACGTGTCAGCAGTGACGAATATGAGGGGGATGTTCCGGTATACCGAGCATTTTGATCAACCGCTCAATGATTGGGATGTAGGCAATGTAGAGGATATGAGTGGCATGTTTTCTCAAACTGAAGCGTTCAATAAAGCATTGAATGCGTGGGATGTGAAAAGAGTAAAGGATATGAGTTATATGTTTTCTGGCGCTGAAGCATTCAATAAACGTCTCGATAAATGGGAGGTAGACTCGGTAACCAACATGAGTGTCATGTTCTTCCGTGCCCCTGCTTTCAATAGGGACCTAAATACCTGGAATGTGCAGAATGTAGTAAACATGTATAACATGTTCGCACTTGCGGATTCTTTTAATGGGGACATAAGCGATTGGAATGTAAAAAACGTAGTAAACATGGGTTATATGTTTTTGGCAGCTTCCTCTTTTAACAGGGACCTGGGTAGTTGGAATGTGAAGAAGGTAGAGAATATGGATAGAATGTTAGAAGATACTAACCTGGGCATCTCCAATTATGATAAGACCTTGCAGGGCTGGTCACAGCAGAATGTAAAGGAAGGTGTTGAACTGGGGGCCCATACTCTTATATATTGTGAGGGTAGAGAGGCGAGGGACAAGCTGATCAACGAGTTTGGATGGAACATTGTCGGCGATGCCATCGATACCAGGTGCAAAATACCCTTTATCACTTCCTGGGAAGTCGCGAATGGACAGAACATCAGGATAGGGCTCAACGAGGACCTCACCTATGACTTCTACTACATCTGGCGAGATGCTGATGGTGATGTCTTCCAGGAAGGCTATCACACTTCTGCAGAAGGCGCTTTTAAGACCTCCTTTTCCCAAGGGGGCATCTTTACCCTGGAAATCACCGGTGAGTTCCCGCACCTGACCAATAGTTATCCAAAAAACCGATTACGGGATGTCAAACAGTGGGGCGAAATACAATGGCGAAGTTTTCACAACACCTTTGCAACTTGGACCAGGGATTCTTTTAGTGCTGAAGACCAGCCCGATTTAAGCCTGGCGACAGATTTGAGTTACATGTTTTCTGATGCTACTAATTTTAACGGAAACATAAACAAATGGAATGTAGGCGCAGTAGAGGATATGAGCAGAATGTTCAAGGGAGCTCTTTCCTTTAATAAACCCCTAAATAACTGGGACGTGGGACAAGTAAAAAACATGAGCAGTATGTTCCTGGGAGCTCATTCCTTTAATCAATACCTAGATAACTGGGATGTGCGACAAGTAAAAAACATGAACAGTATGTTCCAGGCCGCCATTGTCTTTGATCAAAACCTGGGTAGCTGGGAGTTACTGTCCATTGAAGATATGGGTAACATGTTTGTCAATACTAAATTGAGTACTGTTAATTATGATGAAATATTGATGGGCTGGGTAGGCTGGGATGATTCAGTCCAGAGAAATGTAAGACTGGATGCTTTTGGATTTGGGAATAATAGCAGGCCTATTCATTTTTGCCATGTTGGCGCTCAAATGAGCAGAAGGCGGCTCATAGATGTCTATGGATGGAGCATCAATGATGACGGTAGAAATTGCGCCGGCTATCCATTTTCCGCACGGCTCGCGACGCAACCGACAGATACGTTATCTATTAACGCGACGCAGGTGCCCCAGGATTTATGGCACAAACAGTCCGTATACCCCAATCCTACCGATGGCTACCTGGCCATTAATACCACGGCTATGGACACCGAGCCGGCAAAGGTACTCTTATACACTATGAATGGGCAGCTTATGCCCGCCAAGATCACTAACGATACCGACCAGCTACACGTGTCCTTTGAAGGACCAAAAGGCATCTATCTACTGCATGTGCTTAGTGGCAGTGAACTGAAAGTATATAAAATTGTGAAAGAGTAATCCCTTTGTACCTTTTATCATAAAATTAGGGAGGGCATTTAAGATAGTGCCCTCTTTTTTGTTTGTGCTCTTTTTAATATCACATGTAATCCTAAGGTAGTAAACAGGTCGCAGATTCCGGCTCTCGCCATTAGCCCTACCACAGCCACCGGCGCGGAATGACGTTCATTTTTTAACCAAGTCCAGGTTTAAAAGATCGTCAAACGACCTGTAAAAGATTTTTTGTAGGCCTTTCCGATGGGCAGTGGCCGACCATTGATAAAAACAACGCTGTGTTCAATACGATCTATTTTTCTTAGGTTGACCAGAAAGGTTTTATGAATGCGACAGTACCCCTGGCTGGTCAGCGCTTGCTCGATGAGTTTCAGGGTTTGAGAAACCACATGATGCTTTCCTTCAAAATGGAATATTGAATAATTGTCCGACGCCTCGATGTAAAACACCTCATTCAAATCAAGTGGAACGATTGAATTTTTTTCCCGAATGAACAGCTCTATTTGCCCAGTGTCCGACTCATTGACAGGTTTGATCTTTGTTTTGACCAGGGTCATAGCACCTCGCGTTCATTCAATGTTTCTGAAACCGCCCCTGTAGTCGGTTTACATCTCCAATTTGATTGCAGCCATGCCTCGACGGAACCTCACAAGCACTCATACATTTACTATCGATAAAGTGATGTACACATTTTGTCCCCTGAGCTATGTAAGATGAAAACACTTGTTAACATAGGGCATCCAAACATTTGCAGACTGGAGAGATAAGCCTATGGCTGAGGCAGATAGTCCTTGGGACGCGGAAAAGATCAGCCTGCTGATGGAAGCGCCGAGTTGATCTAATCCTAGCACCGAAATTTTCCAGTAGAGAGTTTAGCAACTTTTCTGATAAAGCGCTGATCAGAGCTACTTCACCGGATAGTAAAATGCTATTGATTCCTGGTCTTCATTTCTAACCTAACAAGATCATTTGACCTTACTAAAAATTCCGTTTGCTCACCCAAAGGTTCGTTTGCTCGTTGAGCATTGGTTTAGTTTCTCACCGCTGGTAGATTTCAGGTATCTATAGCTGCAAGATGTCCAAAAAATACGCTTGAGGTCATTTTATAATTCGGTTAATGGCTTCGCATATTCTCCATCATTGTAAAAAAATAGGAGAAGTAGGACCACATTATTTATCAATCAAAAAAAACTTTTATGCAAAGAAAAAAATCCAATTTTTTAGCAAAAAATGCTAACGTATTGCTTTGTAAAAAGTACTACAGCAATTGCGGATTACGAACAAGGCAATCCTTTGATAGATCAGGACCCTAATCCACCTCCCGCAGAAATGTGGGAATCACAGCATCCTATTCAGTCAGTATGACGCATGCTGTATTAGACGAGCTGTCAAAAAAGGTACAATTCAATACAGCCTGTATCGCCGTGACTGAATATCATCAGTACAATCAATTATAATTTAAAAGAATAATGCAATGGGAAACCATTTAAACAATTATAGGAAAGGAATGAAGCGGTTCCTTTTCCTGGGTTTAACCCTGCTTGGGTTTATTATTCCTCACACTCCTGCCTATAGTCAGCCCACGAAGAAGGTCAAAATTTTCCTGATGGCCGGGCAATCTAATATGCAAGGGTTCGGGACCGGCGAAATGCTGCGGAAACTGCTCTGTGCTAAGGAAGAGCTTGAGCTACCTGAAGATCCCAATGAATGCTACGGTGCACTACCGGATGTTGAGGATCGTATTTTTGAGATGATCGGTGACTACTACGGCAATCTTCAGACGTATGACGATCAAAATGCCAGGTTAGTAGCGCAATTGGTCAACGAAAATGAGTTAATCGATCATCGCCTTTTAGATCCTTTTGACCAGGTAAAAGCGATCAATTTTAATTATAGACGAAGTAATGGGGTTAGAAGCGAGCCTACTATTTGGTCAGGCCCTTTGAAACTGGGATTTGGAAATAGCAGTTCTAAGGAAACCTTTGGTCCTGAATTGGTCTTTGGCCATCACATTGCCCAATATATTGACGAGGAAATCATATTACTCAAAGTTGCTGAAGGCGGCACGGACCTCTACGAGGAATGGAGAAGCCCCAGCATGGAAGCCCGCCTTGGTGTGAGCGATGAACCTACTAACTATCCATTGCTGGTAGAACATCTCACCGAAGTGCAAACTAATATTTCCGTTCATTTTCCGGAGTATGAAGGGCTGCAGGTAGAAACAGAATTAGCCGGATTCGTATGGTTCCAGGGCTGGAATGACGGCATACTGCCTGTTGCACCTACCTACGCACCTGCATATGAAGAGAACCTGACGGATTTGGTTACGGATCTCAGAAACGATTTGGATATGCCGGACCTTCCTGTGCTCATAGCACAGTCACAAAATGATGATTTTTATGGCACCATCATACAACAAGCCCAACGTGCAGTAGCGGACCAAATTGGCAATGCGCAATCGTTCATTACAACAGACTTATCCAACTCTTTTCACTATGACCCAGCGGCGGTTTTAGTTATCGGAGACCGTATGGCTGCCGCGATGGCGGACCTATTGAGGGAAGATGAGTCAGAAGCTACTCCTGTTGCTCCTTCTGATTTTAGTATAACTGTCCAGCCTGGTACCGTGAGCTTAAGTTGGAAAGACAACTCGTATAATGAGGACGGGTTTAGAATAGAAAGATCGGAGCACCCTGGAACGGGATTTGAAGAAATCACCACAATATCAGCGAATACACGATCATACACGGATAGTGACTTACCTAAAGGCACTTATTATTATCGAGTCAGTGCCTATAACAGCATGGGTAACTCAGCGTATGATACGGTGAGTGCAGTAGTAGACAAGCTAATTCCCGAACCGTGGAAAAGCATAGATATTGGCAACCCACCCCTTGCTGGTTCAGCAGACTTTGCCAACGGCCTCTTTACTGTTTATGGAAATGGACGCGGCTTTGTCCAAAGATCAGACGAATTCCACTTCGTGTATCGAGAGGCTTCCGGAGATGGTGAAATAGTGGCTAAAGTGAACTCATTGGTTAATAGCACTGGCGAGCATGCTGTGGCCGGATTGATGATAAGAAACGAATTACCAAGTAATTCCAACCATGGAATGGTCGCATTGACAAATGATGCCAAGATCAGGTTTAGAAGCCGGGGAAACAGAGGATCAGGAACCTATAACGATGAAAAGGACACCAATGCACAATGGATCAAGTTGTCAAAAGTTGATCAAATGGTATCGGCGTATTCATCGATTGATGGAACAAACTGGGAGCTGTTTAATGAGCAACAGCTCAACCCATTTAATGATTACCACATAGGATTAGTGGTAACAAGCAACGATGATATGTCTTTGGCCGGTGCTGTTTTTAGCGAGGTATTCATTCTGAGCCATGAGTATGCTGTACCCCAGGCACCTTCCAACCTGGTCGCAACGACCGCTTCAACGGAGACTATTATGTTGAACTGGACGGATAATTCCGGCGACGAACTTGGCTTTAAAGTAGAGCGTTCGGAAGTTTCGGGTAGCGGATACCAACTGATCGGTGAAGTGGCCCCTGGTGTGACCAGTTATGAAGACCAGGGATTGAACCCTTCGACCACCTATTTTTACCGCGTCAGAGCATTTAACGAAGCCGGGGATTCCGACTACAGTGAGGTTGCCAGCGCACAAACACAAGACGGACCGGGAGAACTCCCCCAAGGCTGGACCCCAATAGCCGTTGGTGAGCCT